>NZ_JBHVXZ010000029.1:79995-95721 GCF_042881395.1 Amycolatopsis sp. NPDC058278
CGCCCGCTTCTGGCGGGGGGGGTGCTTTGTTGTTAATCAGCCCCCGGCGGGGGGGGACGGGGGTGGGGGGGGGCGGGCCCCCGCCCACCCCATGCGCTCGAGGCAGAACTCAGTTGACGGTGACGGTGTTGAACCGCTCGTCGGTCAGCGGGCTGGCGATCAGGCCCTTGACCTTCGGGCCGACCACGATGGCGGGCGGGCCGTAGGAGATCGGGATGGCGGGCAGGTAGTCCATGATCTGCTTGTTGACTTCCTGGTACGCCTTGGCGTGCGCGTCACCGGCGGGCGAAGCGTCCGCGGCGGCGAGCGCCTGGAACAGCTGCGGGTTGTCGAACCCGAACTCCTTCTTCGTGCGACCGAAGAAGGTGCCGACGAAGTTCCCCGCGTCGTTGTAGTCACCGGTCCAGCCGAGCAGGTGGAGGTCCTGCTTGCCGAACTTCTGGACGTCGTCCTTGTAGCCACCGTTCCACGGCTTGGCGATCGGCTCGATCTTGATGCCGATGGCCTTCAGGTCCTCCGAGAACGAGGTGAAGACGTCCGCCGGGTTCGGCATGTACGGCCGGGTGACCTCGGTCGGGTAGTAGAACTTCAGCGTCAGGTTCGTCGCCCCGGCCTCCTGGAGCAGCTGCTTCGCCTTCTCCGGGTTGTACGGGTACTTGGTGACCTCGTCGGTGTAGCCGGAGATCGTCTTGGGCACGAACTCGGTGGCCACCTCGGCACCTTCGGGCAGCTTGCTCTTCACGAACTGCTCGCGGTTGATGCCGTAGGCGAGCGCCTGGCGGACCTTGACGTCCTTCAGCTTTTCGCCGGCCGGGCCGGACTGGTTGATGCCCATGTACAGCACGTTGAACGGCGGGCGCACCAGCACCTGCTCGCCCTCGTTGCGCAGCAGGCCGTAGTCCGCGGGCGCCGGGTAGTCGTAGCCCTGGATGTCGCCGGCCTTGAGCGCCTGCTTGCGGGCGTTCTCGTCCGGGATCACCTTGAAGATCAGCTTGTCGAGCTTGGCCGTCTGGGTCGGGCTGGTGTCGTTCTTGGACAGGGTGATCTCACCCTTGCCCTGGTCCCAGCTGTCGAACTTGAACGGGCCGGTGCCGACCGGGTGCTTGTTCGCGTACTCGCTGTAGGTGAACGAGTCGCCGGACTGGGTGACCTCGTCCGACTTGTACTGCTTGAGCGCGGTCGGGCTCTGCATCGCGAACGACGGCAGGGTGAAGGCCGCCGGGAACGCGCCCTTGGCCTTGTTGAGGTTCACGACCGCGGTCGCCGGGTCCTTGGCTTCGCAGCTCTTGTAGACCGGGTTGCTGTAGTCGTCGCTCTCGTTCTTGGCGAAGCCTTCGAAGACGTCGGCGTAGTAGATCATCTGGCTCTGGGCGGCGGCGCCCTTCATGTTGAACCAGCGATCGAAGTTGAAGCACACGGCGGCGGCGTCGAACGGGGTGCCGTCGGAGAACTTCACGCCCTGCTTGAGGTTGAAGGTCCAGGACTTGCCGTCGCTGCCCTGCTCCCACTTCTCGGCCAGCGAGGGCTCGAGGTCGGCGGTGCCCGGCTTGTTCTGGATCAGCGTGTCGAAGATCTGCCGCGTGATGCGGAAGGTCTCGCCCTCGTCATTGAAGATCGGGTCGAACAACTTCGGGTTACCGGCCGCGCCGAAGATCATGGTGCCCCCGGAACCACCCCCTGCGCCCTCTTCACGCTTGGATTCCGCACAGGCGGACAGCGAAACCGCGAGCGCGCCGGCGAGCCCGATCAGGGCCACGCGGCGTGTTCGGGTCAGCCGCAATTGCTGCATCTGGCACCCCTTGGGAGATGTTTCGGGTTCAAAGTCACCGTCCGGTCGGTCAGGAACTCGACGGACGATCGGTGTGCTCGCCGACACTAGCGGGAACTCGGCCCGCACTTAAGCACGTGAGGTTACGATCGCGCTACGTGGACGTCGATTTGACCGCAATGTGTCCGTAAATCACGACAGAATGTGACCATTTGCGGGCTCTGACTGCCCTCGGTGCCTGATCCATGACTCAGATGGCGGTACCGACATTGGCCCACTCGTGTATTCGGCTACGGACAGCTTGATCGATCCGGAGTGGCTCGGACACGGTGCGTGACCACCCCGTCCCCTACGAAAGTCGGGTTCCGGCGGCTTCGGCGGTGCCGTCCACGGCGAACCAGCCGCGCTCGAACCGTTGCCACCGCGCCAATGCGCCCTGTGCGGCCTCGCCGTCCCGCGCCACGGTTTTGGCCAGCCGCGTGGCTTCGGAGCCGCCGGAGAGCCAGCAGAGGTGGGAAAGCAGGGGTCTTACCGAAGTGCGGCCGCTGGAAACCCCTTCCAGCACCAGGACGTCCGGCACGGCCACCCGGACGAGTTCACCCGGCCGGGGTGCCCCAGTGGACCAGTCCACTCGCCGGTACGCCCCCGCCACGCCGCCGGCCAGGGGCCGCAGGACGCCGTCGACGAGCCGGGGCCACCACGAGACCGGGTCGTCCCACGTCGCGAAGGCGTCGGTGCTCACCAGGGCCGTGCGGCACCCGCGGGCGGTCAGCTCGGCGACGACGCGGGCGGCCAGCGTGGACTTGCCGGCGCCCGACGGACCGTCGATGGCCAGCACGCGCACCCGGCCCAGCCGCGCGGGGGCGGCGAGCAGGGCTTCGATCACCGCGTCACTTGCTGACGCGCTCGACCTCCGGGAGCCCTTTGACGTCGTCGGGCGCCGCCGTCTTCGCCTCCAGCTCGGCGATCCGGCCGGCCAGCTCACGCCGGGTGTCTTCGAGCTCGCAGCGCAGCAGCGCGATCTCCTCGACCGAGGTGCGCACCTCTTCCTCGAGGTGCCCGGTCTCGGTGGACAGGTGCAGCGACACGAGCGCCAGCACGACGCCGGCGAGGAGGAAGACGAAGTTCGACGGCGTTTCCACCCCGGTCAGCCCGGCGAGGAACTTCGCGGCCGCCGGGATCACGGCCAGCACCACGACACCGATGGCGACGATCAGCCACACGCCCGCGTACTTCTCGCGAAGCTTGCGCCGCCGCATCATCTCGAGGACGACGAACAGCACGACGCAGGCGACGACGATGCTGAGGACGCGCCAACCTTCCATCTCGCGAGCTCCCTTATGCCGAGTCGGACGAGTCGACCGCCGGGCGGCGGCGTACCAGCGCCAGCAGCAGTGCGAGCCCGGCCCGGCTCAGGTAGACGGCCGACTTGACGGGCGAGTGGCTGGGCGTGCCGCCCGCGCGCTCGCGCATGACGACCGGGATCTCCTTGATGACCAGCTCGGCCCGGATGGCCATGACCAGTGATTCGACCGTGTCGCCGAGGTACTCGGCCGGGTAGTAGCCGGCGAACAGCCGGATCGCGCGCGGCCCCATCGCCTTGAAGCCCGACGTGACGTCGGTGAGCCGCGTCTTCGCCAGCCGCGAGAACACGATCGAGAGCGCGACCATGGCGTACTTGCGCGGCCCGCTGGCCTTGTACGCGCCCTTCCCGGCGAACCGGGAGCCGATCACGATGTCCGCGTCGTCCAGGCCGCGCAGCAGCGCGTCGAGCTCGTCCGGGTCGTGCTGGCCGTCCGCGTCCACCTGGACGACGACGTCGTACCCGCGGGCGGCGGCGTAGCGGAAACCGGTGCGCATCGCACCGCCGACCCCGAGGTTCACGGCGAGCCGGGCCACCTCGGCGCCCGCGGCGCGGGCCAGCTTGGCGGTGTCGTCCACCGAGCCGTCGTCGACGACCAGCACGTGGCCACCCGGGAGGGCGCGCTTCACCTGCTCGACGACCGACGCGACGCTCGCCGACTCGTTGAGGGCGGGCATCACGATGAGCACGCGGCGGCTGGTCACCGCGGTCGTCGAGGTCACAGACACGCGAACACTTTAGCTCTTCACCGGCCGTCACCCGCCGCGGACCCGGGCGCGGCCCCCGCGGTGACGACGTCCTGCTGCCCCGCGATCTCGTAGATCGAGGCACCGGCGTTGCGGTAGACCAGCTTGAACCCGGGAGCGGTGTCCAGGTTCAGCAGGCCGGCGTCGTTCTGCACGTCGGGAATGGCGTTGCCCCGGCCGACGAAGGCGTAGCGGACCTTGAGCTCCCGCAGGATCTTCCGGGCCTTGGGGTCGGCTTCCAGCCGGTTCGCGAACGCGCTGACGTAGCCGATGTCGCTGGTGGGCTCGGCGCCGTAGTAGTTCCACTGGGTCGGCTTCACGCCCTGCAACGCGTACATCCAGCACGACCCGTCGAAGCGGTCGTTCAAGACGCGCTCGCCGGGGACCGTGTGCCCGGCCAGCCAGGCGAACGCCGTCTCCTCGTCCGCGCTCACCGCGGGGAAGCCGCGGTAACCGATGTTCACGTGGACGGAGTTGATGCCCACGTACCCGCGGCTGAACCCGCCGATCACCGCCGCGAGCAGCACCACGCCGGCCAGGACCGGCGTGGCCGGGTGCAGGCTCGGCAGCCGGGGGCGGACCTTCGCCGCGAACCACGCCGTCGCGGTGTGGACGAGCTCCCCGAAGCCCACCGCGCCGATCAGCGGCAGCAGCGCCGCGATCCGGTAGTTGTCGTTGTAGAACGGCCCGGTCAGCAGGTGGACCAGGCCGTTCTCCATGGAGACCGTCGCCGCGTACAAGCCGCCGAGGACGACGTACGCGCCGACCAGCCAGACCATCCGCCGCTGCCGGGCCAGCAGGAAGATGCCGGCGACGGCGGGCAGGCCGATCCACCACTGCGGGAAGTCCGCCATCGGCGAGAACGTCACCGTCTGCCCGACCGCGCCGGTCACGGTCGCCGCGTTGCCCCAGACCGCGGACGTGACGCCACCGGCGTTGTAGAGCGAGGGCAGCACCTGGGGCAGGCCGAGCCCGACGGCGAGCACCGCGGCCACCGCCAGCGACGGCCAGGCGCGCCGCCAGTCGATCGGCTCGAATCGGAAGAGCACGGCGGCCAGGATCAGGACGCAGTAGACGGCGAGCACGAACACGACGCTGGTGTGGAGCGCCGCCAGGCCCCCGACGCCGACCCCCACGGCCAGCGGCCCCGTGGCGCCGCCCGGCTCGAGCAGCAGGCGGACCACCGCGAGCATGGCCGGGACCAGGGCGACGCCGGCGGCGTAGGGCCAGACCGGGCCGTGCCAGAACAGGTCGTAGGGGAACGAGGTGAAGCACGCGGAAGCCGTGGCGGCCGCGGCGGCCGTCACCGGCGGGAGCCGCCACGCGCGGCACATCGCGGCCACGCCGAGCGGCACCGCGAAGGTGACGGCGATCGACGCGAAGTTCAGCAGCGGCATCACGGTCAGCCCGCCCTTGCCGAAGAGCAGGGCGAGCAGCGCGTGGTAGGTGTCCGGGTAGAAGTAGTGCGTCTCGTCCGGCAGGTTCGCGATGGTGCCGATGGTCGACGGGCGCGCGTCACCGCGTTCGGCGATCCAGCGGACGAGGTTCGCGTGGAACGCGGCGTCCCAGTTCTGGTTCACCGTGCCGGGTGTCACGATGCCGCGCAGCACGGTGACCGCGCCGATCGCCATCCCGGCGGCGACGCCGAGCGCGGTCAAGGCGTGCGCGCGCCAGGACCACCGCGGACGCTCGGGCGCGGCCGCCTCGGCGTCCGGCCGGCGCCGCCGGGTGAACCGGGCCACGGCCCAGGTGACCGCGAAGCCGGCGGCCGAGACCACGAGCGTCCACAGTGCCACGGAGAGCGCCGTCCACCGGATGCCCGTGCCGCCGAGCAGCGGGATGGCCAGGGCCACGACCCCGAACGTGAGGACCGGCGCCGCCGCGCCCAGCGTCCAGCCGCGCAAGCCGATCGCCGCCCCGAAAACGGCGCCCGGCAACCAGAATGCGGCCAGAACGAGCAGAAACCCCATTCTCCCACCCCATTTCGCCGTGATCCGTCCCGCCACCGCGGTGAACGGCCTTCCGGACGGCGGCGGCCACGCTACCGTGCACGTCAGCTCGCTGGTCACCCGCATCCTTGGCACACCGCCGCCACCCATAGACTCCGGGCGTTGACGGCTTTGTTGATCGGAGAAGGCATGCTGTCCGAAGCTGTCCGGCTGGCCGTGGGAATCCTGGTGGTATTGCTCCCCGGATTCTCGATTCTCCTGGTCGCCGGCGTACGCGAACGGTTGTGGCTGGCGGGGCTCTCGGCGCCGTTGACCACCGGGTTCGTCCTGCTGGTGTCCCTTTTCACGGGGGTCACCGGAGTCCGCTTCGGTCTCCTGACCGCGGTCGTCGCGCTCGTGGTCGTGCTGCTCGTGCTCGGCGGCGTGCGGTGGCTGGTCCGCCGCCGGCGCCCGGCCGCGGATCCGGCCGCGCCCGCCGAGGACCCGCGGCTGCGCACGCTGACCGGCCGGGCCGGCACGGCCGCCCAGGCCCTGGGCACGCTCATCGCCGTCGCCGGGGTCGGCCTCGGCGTCCGCCTGTGGCACAAGGGCCTCGGGTCGTGGCGGACGCCGACCCAGGAGCACGACACCGTCACGCACGCCGTGCTGACCGCCTTCACGCACTTCACCGGCAAGGCCGCGCCTTGGCAGATCCTGCCGATCGACGTCGTGCACGACACCAACGTCCAGTTCTACCCGCCCGGCTTCACCGACCTCTGCGCGCTGCTCACCGACATCTTCGGGGACACGATGCTGTCCCTGAACCTGGTGACCGTCGTGTTCACGGTGGTCGTGCTGCCGCTGTCGGTGGCCGCCTTCACCGCGGCGGTGCTCCGGCACGGCCGGCTCGGCCGCGGCTGGGTCGAGCTCGCCGCCGGGGTGGCCGCGTTCGTCTCCGTCCAGCTGTACCGCCCCGGCATCGCCTTCGCGCACGACGGCGGGGTCCTGCCGAACGCGGCCGCGATGACGCTGATGCCCGGGCTCGTCGCCGTGATGCTGGTGATCGGCAAGCGCCACTGGGGCCGCGCGGTGCTGGTCGGCGTCGCCGCCGCCGGCGCGTTCAACCTGCACCCGAGCGCACTGACCTCGGTGGCGCTGACGACGGTCGCGGCCATGGTCGGCCTGCTGTTCACCAGGGCGGGCCGGCTCGCCTTCGTCCGCGCGCTGCTGCCGCTGGTGCTGACGGGCGTGGTCGCCGTCGTCCTCATCGTCCCGGACGTGCTGGCGCTCCTGCGGCTCGGCGGCGGCACGGTGGTCGACGCGCCGGCCAACATCCCCGGCTCGCCGCTGGGCGAGTCGGCCAAGCTGATCGCCCGGCTGCCCTACGGCGGCTACTTCGACCCGAGCGGCACGATGGGCCAGCTGGTGCTCGGCCTGCTGGGCCTGGCCGGCGTCGTCGCCACGCTGCTGTCGCGGCGGGCGTGGCCGCTGCTGACGGCCTGGCTGTTCTGGGCCGCGGTCGTGGTGAGCTTCCACTACTCGCCCAACTCCGGCTTCGGCGCCACCATCGGCCGCTACTACTACCGGGTCGCCAACCGCCTCGACACCCACGTCTACCTGCTGATCCCGCCGCTGGCGGGCGTCCTGTTCGTGGCGCTCGCGCTGTTCGTCGTCGCGGTGAAGGCCCGCAACCCGATCCCGGCGCGGCTCCGGCCGGCGGTGGCGTTCGGGCTGGTCGTGGTGCTGCTCGGCGCGCTGACGGTGACGTCGTTCCGCGGCTACATGAACACCGGGGCGCTGTCGCTCAGCCAGCGTTACGCGACCCCGCAGTTCGTCCGCTACGACGCGGCGGACGACGCGGCCGCGAGGTGGCTGCACGAGAACGCGGCCCCGGGCGAGACGATCCTCAACAACGCGAACGACGGCTCGACGCTGCTGTACGTCGACTACGACCTGCCGATCCTCAACATCGTCCCGGACGGCCACAGCCCGATCGAGGACAACATCACCCTGCTGGCGAAGTTCAACGACTTCCCGGCCGACCCGCAGGTCCAGAACATCCTCCGTGCAAAGAACGTCCGGTGGGTGTACGTGGATTCCTCGGCCCCGACGGTCGGCACGGACGGCCACCACTGGACGGGCAAGCTGACGTACAGCCTGGCGCCGGGGCTCAGCGGGCTGACCGGCCTGCCGGGCCTGACGAAGGAGTTCAGCTCGGGCACGGTCAGCGTGTACCGGCTGAACCTGCCGCAGACCCCGCCCCGGGGCTAGCAGACCTCAGGCGGCTTCCGGGCCGGCCTCGACCGGCTCGGGCGCGCGCCGCAGGACGAACGCCAGCACCACCGCCAGCCCCAGCGTCGGCGCCACCGCCAGCGCGACCACCGCGCGGAACACCGTGTCGCCCGGCAGGAACAGCAGCACCAGCGACGCCGTGCCGGTGACCACGGCCCAGGTCGCCAGCACGAGCTTCGCTTGGGTGCGGGCCACGAGCACCGCCGTGAGCAGCTGCATCGGCACCAGCAGCACCGACGACCACACCAGCCCCGCGACCGACCAGCCGTCGATGTCGTACTTCGGCCCGCTGACGAACCGGACCGCCCACGGGCCGAGCCACAGCCCGACCAGCGCGCCGAGCGCGGCCAGCACCAGCGACGCCGCCGCGCCGAGGGCGAGCACGCGGCGCAGCCGGTGGCGGCCCTCCTCGGTGACCGACAGCCGGACGACGAACGGCACCGCCAGCGACTGCACCGGCCCGATCAGCGTCAGCGGCAGCCGCGCGATGACCAGCGCGGCGAACAGCGAGCCGACGCGGTCGCCGTCCCCGCCCGGGGCCAGCAGGCCGACCAGCGCCGGGTAGCCGGTGATGACCGCCGCCGTCAGGGCCGCGCCGGCCAGGAGCATGCCCATCCGGCGGGACGTGACGCCCCAGCCGTCTCCCTCGACGTGGAAGTCGAGCAGCTGCCGGGCCGGGCGCGCGAACAGCAGCCAGGCGAACGAGCCGGCCGCGACCGCGATCGCCAGCGAGACGACGTTGTAGGCGACCGAGACGAACAGGACACCCAGGATGAGCGCCCGCACGGCCGGTTCGGCGACCACGAGCAGCGAGAAGGCCTTCACCTTGTGCTGTCCGATGAGCAGTCCGCGCGTGCCGAACTGGCAGGCGAACGCGACGCCGCCGGCCAGCACGATGACCGCCAGCGACCACTCGCCGTGGAACAGCTTGTCGTTGACCGGCGGGATCAGCAGCGCGAGCGAGAACGCGGCCGCGACGACGACGCCGGCCGCGACCGCCCGCAGCGCGGGGCGGCCCGCTTTGCCTCCGGCGAGCGCGGCGACCGCCGACTGGCGCGAAAGCTCCTGCTCGAGCGGCGACAGCGTGCTGCCGAGGCCCATCACCAGGCCCCAGAAGGTGACGAAGACCGCGTACTCCGTCGGCGGCAGCAGCCGCTGGCAGGCGACCGTGAGCAGGTAGCCGAGGCCGATGGACACGATCAGCGAGCCGCCGAGGCTGCCCGCGGTCGTGCGTCCGCTGCGCGCGGCGGCCGGCGTGTCCACTGTGCCCGCCTCGGTGCTCATCGGCGACGGAGCCGGGCACGCACGGCCATGGCGAGGCCACGCAGGACACCGGCGCCGAACCCGCCGGCGAACACCGGCAGCAGCTTGGTGACCGCGCGGGCCTCGGGGCCGGTCGCGCCGCACTTCTTGACGACCTCGCCCGCCGCGACCGCGCCGAGCACACCGGCGGCCAGCGTCGTCTTCGGCTTCTTCGCGGCGAAGACCAGGCCGACGGCACCGGCCGCGAGCGCGCCGAACAGGGCGTTGCGGGCCGGGCCGGGCGAGGCGATGTAGGAGTCCACGTAGGTCGTGCCGCGGAAGTAGGCCTGCTGCGTGAACTTCTTGAACGAGTCGCGCCCGTGGTAGGTCGCCGACAGCTCCGGGGCCAGCCAGATCCGCTCGTGCTCGGCGATCCAGCGCAGCATGCGGGTGTCGTCGCTGGCGAAGCGGAGGTCGTCGAACAGCGACGCGAACGCCGTCACCGAGCCCTCGAGGAGGCCGCGGCGGGCGCAGAAGAAGGTCGTCCCCTTCGGGTGGACGTCGAACTCCTCGATGCCGTACGACATCAGGCGCGGGTTCGCGCAGTACTTGCGCCAGGGCACCTTGACCAGACCGGCCATGAACCCGGCGTACGGGTTGTGCTCGGAAGCGACGTCGATGTGGCCGTTCCAGACCGCGCGCTCGGGGTGCTCCACGAGCTGGTCGCGCAGGAACGTCAGGGTGTGCTCGTCGACGATGACGCGGCTGTCGAGCAGCGCGATCCACTCGCCGGACGACTTGGCGATCCCCGCCCGCCGGGCCTCGAACCGGCCGGCGTTGGCCTGGCGCAAGACGGTGATGCCGTGGCGTTCGCGCAGGTCGTCGAGCCGGGAAGGCGTGGCGTCCGTGCTGCCGTCGTCGACCACGACGACCTCGATCGGCCAGCTCGCGGCGGACGCCGAAGCGAGCAGCGCACCGACACTGCGTTCGATCCAGTCCTGCTCGTTGTAGACCGGGATCACGACGCTGAGCGAGGGGAGGAGCGGGTTCGCACTCACCGTGCCGAGGCTACCCGGCGGCCCCCGCGGCGGGTCGGCCAGTATCCTTGCGCCACCGCACCCGACCAGAAATGGGCTTCACGGTGATTTCCTTCATTCTCGGCACCACCGCGGAACTGATCAAGATCGCCCCGGTCTACCACGGGATCCGCGAGCGCGGGATGCGGCCGAAGATCTGGTTCACCGCCCAGCACGTCGACGAGGTCGCGGACGTCCTCGCGGACCTGAACATGCCGCAGCCGGACGTCTGGCTGGTGCCGGAGGAGAAGGCCCACAACCTCGAGTCGCCGGCGCAGGTCCCGGGCTGGGCCGCGCAGGTGCTGCGCACCGCGTGGAGCCGTCGCCACGAACTGCGCGCCGCGCTGACCGAGGACGGCCGCCCGCCGCTGGTGCTGGTGCACGGCGACACGTTCACCACGCCGTACGGCTCGCTGATCGGCAAGCGGATCCTGAAGTCCCGCGTCGGGCACGTCGAGGCGGGCGCGCGGTCGGGCAGCATCCTCTCGCCGCTGCCGGAGGAGCTGAACCGCAAGATCGCGGCGAAGATCGTCGACATCCACTTCGCGCCGAGCATCCGCGAGGTCAACAACCTGCGCAACGCCCGCGGCGTCGTCGTCGACACCGAGGCCAACACGGCGATCGACGCGATGCGCCTGGCCATCAACCAGCCGCTGGACGTGCCGGACCTGCCGGAGAAGTTCGGCCTGGCCACGCTGCACCGCTTCGAGCTGGTCTCGCGCCCGGACAAGTACCGCGAGGCGCTGGAGATCCTGCGCGAGCAGAGCCGCAAGATGCCGATCCTGTACATGGCCGGCGCGCCGGAGCGCGAGAAGATCCGCTCGCTGGGCATCGGCAACATCTTCGACGACCGGTTCATCGTCCAGCCGAAGATGCGGTACCTGAAGTTCCTGCCGCTGGTGGCGCGCGCCGAGTACGTCGTCACCGATTCGGGTGGTCTTTCGGCGGAGTGCTACTACCTCGGCCTGCCGTGCGCGGTGCACCGCGAGCGCACGGAGACGCCGCAGCACCTCGGCGAGACGGTCGTGCTGACGGAAATGCGCGGCGACAAGCTGCAGAACTTCCTCGACACGTACCAGAACCGGCGTGGTGAGTCCTGGATGGACAAGTACCACCCGTCCGAGATCGTCGTGGACACCCTGGCGCAGCTCGGCTACTGCTGAGGTCTCTTTGGGGTGACCCCGGGTTTTCCCGCGGGTGAGCCGGGCAAAGTGTCGCCATGATCCACATCGGACTGGCGGCCGCGCTGGTGGTGGTCCCGCCCATCGACCAGGGTGCGGTTCGTGACGCCGCGCTGACGGCGGGCTTCCAGGAGGCGTACGTCGGCGCGGCGGGCCCGATCGCACGAGCGATCCACGCGGCGTACGACATCCCGGCGTCGGTCACGGTGGCGCAGGCGGTCCTGGAGTCGAACTGGGGCCGCAGCAAGCTGGCCACGACCGAGCTCAACCACTTCGGCTTCAAGTGCGTGACGCCGTCGAGCCCGGGGCCGATCGCCCTGCGCTGCGCCCGGTATCCGTCGACGGAGTGCATTCCGGCGCCGTGCCACCCGGTGGACGCGTATTTCCGCTCGTACGCCTCGATCGACGACTCATTCCGCGACTACGGGCGCCTGTTGACGACCTCGCCGAACTACGCGGCGGCGCTGCCGGTGCGCAAGGACCCGGACGCGTTCATCCGGGCGGTGGCGAAGAAGTACGCCACCGACCCGGAGTACGCGAACAAGGTGATCAGGCTGATGGACCTGTACGACCTTCGCCGCTTCGACGCCCGCTAGAGCACACGCCGGCCCGAGAGCGCGCGGCCCAGCGTCAGCTCGTCGGCGAACTCCAGGTCACCGCCCATCGGGAGTCCCGACGCCAGCCGCGTCACGCTCAGGCCCGGGAAGTCGCGCAGCATGCGGACCAGGTAGGTCGCCGTCGCCTCGCCCTCCGTGTTGGGGTCCGTGGCGATGATGATCTCCTTGATGTCCGCCTCGCCGATGCGCTTGAGGAGCTCACGCATCCGCAGCTGCTCCGGGCCGATGCCCGACAGCGGGTCGAGCGCGCCGCCCAGGACGTGGTAGCGGCCCTTGAACTCGCGCGTGCGCTCGACCGCCAGGACGTCCTTCGGCTCCTCGACCACGCAGATGACCGTGAGGTCGCGGCGCTCGTCGCGGCAGATGCGGCACTTCTGCTGCTCCGAGACGTTGCCGCACACCTCGCAGAACTGCACGCCCTCCTTGACCTTGCCGAGGACGTCCTGCAGCCGCGAGATGTCCACCGGGTCCGCGGCCAGCAGGTGGAACGCGATCCGCTGGGCGCTCTTCGGCCCGACCCCGGGCAGGCGCCCGAGCTCGTCGATCAGGTCCTGGACGACACCTTCGTACAAGTTCGTCAGCCGCCGAAGCCGAGGGCGCCGAGGTCCGGCATGCCGCCACCGCCACCGAGCCCGCCGGCCAGCGGGCCGAGCTTCTGCTCGGTGAGCTTCTGCGCGCTCGCCGACGCGTCGCGGACCGCCGCCACGATCAGGTCGGACAGCGTCTCGACGTCGTCCGGGTCGACCACCTTCGGGTCGATCTGGAGGCTCTTCAGCTGGCTGTCACCGGACACGGTCGCGGTGACCAGTCCGCCCCCGGCAGTGCCGGTGACCTCGGTGTTGGCCAGCTCTTCCTGGGCTTCGACGAGCTTCTGCTGCATCTGCTGCGCCTGCTGCATCAGCTGGGAAAGGTCGAAGCCGCCGCCGGGTTGGGCCATGATCGCACTCGGTCCTCTCTGCACGCCTGTGTCCCCACCAGGGTAGTCGCGCCACGCGAAGTGCCGGGCTGTGGCACCGTGGTCGCCGTGCGACGCGCGACTGCTCCCCTGCTGCTGGCCGGTGCCCTCCTGCTCACCGGCTGTTCCGACGACGCTCCAGCGGCGCCCGCGCCCGCTCCCGTGGTCACGACCACGACCGCGTCGCCCACGCCGTCGTCTCCAACGCCGTCTCCGTCGCCGTCTCCATCTCCGTCTTCGTCGGCCACGCCGCCGGCGGCGGCCGGGAAGGTCGTCGTGCTGGACCCCGGCCACAACGGCGGCAACGGCGCCCACCCGGCGGAGATCAACCGCCCGGTGCCGGCCGGGCGCGGGCAGACCAAGCCGTGCAACACGACCGGCACCGCGACCAACGCGGGCTACCCCGAGCACGCGTTCACCTTCGACGTCGCGCAGCGGGTCGGGAAAGCGTTGGCGGACAAGGGGATCCGCGTCGTCTACACGCGACAGGACGACACCGGCGTCGGCCCCTGCGTCGACCGTCGGGCGGCGATCGGCAACGACGCGAACGCGGACGCGGTCGTCTCCATCCACGCCGACGGCTCGGAAGCGGCGGGGGCGAACGGCTTCCACGTCGCGTACTCGTCACCACCGCTGAACGCCGCGCAGGGGGCGCCTTCGACGCGGCTGGCGCAGACGCTGCGCGACACGATGCGCACGAACGGCTTCAGCGCGGCGAACTACATCGGCACGGACGGCCTTTCGGCCCGCGCGGACCTGGGCGGCCTCAACCTTTCGACCCGGCCGGCCGCCCTGGTGGAGTGCGGCAACATGCGCAACGCCACGGAGGCGGCCCGGATGACGAGCGCGGACGGACGGCAGCGGTTCGCGTCGGCCATCGCGGCGGCGATCGAGGCCTACCTGGCCTCCTGAGCCTCGAGGACGGCCTCACCGTGCTGCGTCGCCCACTTCGTGAGGACGCCGATCGGCTCGACAAGCGTCCGGCCGAGCTCGGTCAGGCAGTACTCGACGCGCGGCGGCGCTTCGGCGTACGCCCGGCGGTCCACCAGGCCGTGGCCCTGGAGCTTGCGCAGCGTCTGGGTGAGGACCTTGCGGGAGATCCCGCCGATCAGGCCGGCCAGCTCGCCGTGCCGCCGCGGGCCGCGGCTGAGCGCGAACACGACGACGACCGCCCACTTGTCGGCGATCATCTCGATCGCCAGCCGGGCCGGGCAGTCGGCGAGGAAGACGTCACCCGAGAAGTCACCCATGGGAACAAAGGTACCGAGCGGTACCTGTCGGCTTCCTACGCTCGGAACCATGGAACTTCCCGAAAGCTGCCACCGCCTGTTCGAGCGGCCGTTCAACGCCGTGCTGACGACCATCGACCCGGACGGCTCGCCGCAGACCTCGATGGTCTGGGCCAGCCGGGAGGGCGACGAGATCGTGATGGGCATGGAGGGCCGCCGGCCCAAGGTGCGCAACATCCGCAACGACCCGCGCGTCACCGTGCTGATCGAGGACCACGACGAGCGCGACGCCCGGGGACTGCCGCAGTACCTGCTGGTCCGGGGCACCGCCCGGGTGGTCGGGCCGGACATCGCCGACGAGTTCACGGCGCTGATGGACCGGCAGGCCCGGCGCTACCTCGGCGCCGAGAAGTACGAACTGGGCAACCAGGGCTCACCGACGGCCGTGATCGTGCGCGTCACGGCCGACCGGGTCACGGGCATCGGCCCCTGGGCGTCCTGACCCACCGTGTCGTCCGTTCAAGCACACGTGTCGTCCGTTCAAGCACACGTGTCGTCCGTTCAAGCACACCGGTCTGCCGTACCTGGGCGGCGGACTCGCGTACCTGGAGGGACGCCACGCGTGATCCGGCAGCCGACACGCGTGATCCGAGGGTCGACACGGCTGTGTCAGTCGAGCGGGCGGGCGCCGAGGTGCTCGGAGAGGAGTTTGCGGGCCAGCTCGTCCGGGTCCTTGTCCGGCGGGGGTGGGGGCGGCGGCGGGGCGGGGCTGGCGTCCTCGTTGTAGAGGTCCTCGTCGTCCTCGTCGGCGGGTTCCGGGGGCAGCGGGATGTCCGGCTCGCTCGTCGTGACCTTGGGCCGCGGCGGGGGCGGCGGCGGGGTCGCGGGGCGGGCCGCCGGTTCGGCGGGCGGCGCGGCCGTCGCCGACTGGCGCGTGAACGACCGCTCCGGTGCCGGCGCCGCCTGCTGCGGCCGGGCGGCGGCTGCGACCGGGGCGTTGCCGTGGACGCAGCGGACCTGCCAGTCGCCGCCGAGGACGTCGGTCAGGGCGCCGGCGATCTTGCGGGCGTTGTCCTGGTCGGAGAGGCGGCGGGCCAGTGGTTCGGACTTGTGGGTCAGCGTCAAGGCGTTGCCCTCGACGCTCGCCACCGTGGCCTGCGTCAGCATCGCCTCGAGGCTGCGGCCGCCGGTGAACTTGCGCAACGCGGTCATCAGCTGCGGCCAGATGTTCCGGATCCCGGCGGCGTCCATCCCGCCCGGCGCCGCGGGCGCGGCGGCCGCGGCCGCGGCCGCCGGTGCCGGGGTGGACGCACTGCCTTCGGAAGAAGC
>NZ_JBHVXZ010000030.1:0-91849 GCF_042881395.1 Amycolatopsis sp. NPDC058278
CGGCGCGCCCGGCCCCAGCCGGAGTCGCGCCGGTACTGCGCGGGGACCACCAGGAACGGCTACGGGACTTGGGCGCGGGCCGGATCGCGACCATGGACGCACAGGGCATCGACGTCTCGATCCTTGCCCTGACACCACCGGGAACCCAGTCGCTACCCGCCGAAGAAGCGCTGCGCCTGAGCCGAACCGCGAACGACGTCGCCGCCGCGGCCGTCGCCGCCCACCGGGTGAAGCGGCGGCGCCGGACCGGGCGAGTTCGATACCCCATGAGGCGGTTCCCATCTTCGTTGACGGCGCGAATGTTATCGCTCACATTCCGGCGGCGGAAGCCTTGAATTTTTCAGAGCCGGGAGCCGTGCTCAGCGCTCGGCCGAGGCGCCTCCGATACGTCGTCCCCGCGCACTACTGACCCAAAGATCCAGTTCAGCGAGGCGCACGGCGCTTCGTCACGTCCAGCCGGAGGACGCCCAGAGGCCGGATACTCGTCGCCGGTGTCGTCCCCGCCCGCTGTTAGCGTTAACCGAATGGCCGTAGGCGCGGCTCGCCGTCACGGTCGAACGGTCGAGGTGATCGCCGCGGTGACCGCGGCGACCGCGGGCGTGGCGGCACCGGGGAGCCGGGCCACGAGAACCCGGCGGATCTCCGGTGGTGCGCCTTCCACTCGCAGGGAGAGCACACCGGGCGGGAGGACCGGCGCCAGGCCGTCCGGGATCGTGGTGACCCCGAAACCACCGGCCACCAGGTGCAGTTTGGTCAGCCAGTCGCGGGCGCTGTGGACGATGCGCGCTCGCCCCGGCAGACCCGGCCAGACGCCGAGCAGCGGCTCCGCGCTCGATGACGGGGTGGCGATCCAGGGTGCGTCGACCAGTTCGTCGACGGCCACGGACGCGCGGCCCGCGAACGTGCCGGTGGCCGGCGCCGCCACGAGGAGTTCGGTGTCCCGGACGGTCGTGACGTGCAGGCGGGGTGACTCGCCGTCCGGCGGCCGGTGCGGTGGCCGGGAGGTGAGTACGGCGAGGTCGAGCGAGCCGGTGCGCAACGCCCGGGCCAAGCCGGGCGTGGTGCCTTCGCGGGTGGTGACCCGGACCCCCGGCGCGGTCCCGGCGAGCCGGGTGAGCGCGGCGGGCAGGATGACCGGCCCGGCGCTCGGGACGAGCCCGAGCCGCACCACCTCCGTGCGGGGAGCCGCGCCGATCAGGTCGCGTTCGGCCGCGTCGACCGACTCCAGGATCGCTCGCGCGTGGCGCAGCAGGGTCAGCCCGGGCTGGGTGAGGCGTACCCCGTCGGTCCGCCGCTCGAACAGGGTGGCGCCGGCGCTGCGTTCGAGGGCGACCGCCTGGCGGGACACCGCGGACTGCGTGTAGCCCAGCGCCGCGGCGGCCGCGGTGAAGCTGCCCGACTCGGCGATCCGGCAAAGCACCCGCAGGCTCGTGCTCGACACATCCATGCCTACTACGCATAGCAGAGATGCGCGATCAGCGCTTCCCGCATACCCCGGGCCGCCCTACCGTGGCGGAGGACGAGACAGAAGGGTTTTCCATGCGTGCAGCGACATTGACCGCGTTCGGTTCCCCGCTCGAGGTGCACGACGCACCCGACCCGGAAGCCGGCACCGGGGAGGTCCTGGTCGAGGTGCTGGCCACCTGTGTGCCCCCGTACGCGGCCGAAGTGTTCAGCGGGGAACGGCGCTATCCGCTGGAACCACCGGTCGTGCCGGGCGTCGGTGGCATCGGCCGGCTGGCACGCGTGGGACCGGACGCGACCAAGCTCGAGGTGGGCGATCTGGTGTGGTGCGACTCGACGGTGCGCGCCCGCGACGACGCCCTGACGCCGGACATCACGCTGCAGGGCTGGAGCTCACGCGGTGAGGGCGGCGCCCGGCTGGCCCGGTACCTGCACGACGGGCCGTTCGCCGAACTGATGCGGGTGCCCACCGAGAACGTCCACCCGCTGCCGGCCGCCGCCGCGGCGGATCCCGCGCGCTGGTCCGCGCTGGGCGTGCACACCATTCCTTACGGTGGGCTGCTGGCCGGCCGGCTCGCGGCCGGGGAGACGGTGCTGATCAGCGGGGCGACCGGCAACCTCGGCAGCAGCGCGGTAGCCGTCGCGCTCGCCATGGGGGCCGGGCACGTGATCGCCCCGGGCCGCAACCGGGCCGCCCTCGACCTGCTCGCCGGCCGGTTCGGCTCCCGGGTGAGCCCGGTCGTGCTCAGCGGGGACGAGGACGGCGACCGCGCGGCCATGGCCGCCGGCGGCCCGATCGACCTCGTGCTCGACCTCCTCCCGCCCCGGGCGCCCAGCTCGGCGGCCCGTGCCGCCGCCATGACCGTGCGCGAGTACGGGCGGGTCGTGCTGATGGGCGGTGTCGGCATGCTCGGCGGCGCGGACCTCGCCCTGCCCTACCCCTGGATCATGCGCAACTCGGTGACCGTGCGCGGCCAGTGGATGTACCCGCGCGCGGCGAACACCGGCATGATCCGGCTCGTCGCGACCGGCGCCCTGGACCTCACGCCCGAGCGCGTCACCCGCTTCGGCCTCGACCAGGTCAACGACGCCGTCACCCACGCGGCCGCCCACGGCGGGCCCTTCGACCGCACGGTCCTCATCCCGAGGACCTGACTCACGCGGCGGAGGTCCGGGGCTCGACCTGGTGGGCGGCCGCGTAGTGCGCGGTGCCGATGGCCCCGGCGACCGCCAGGGCGAAACCCACCGCGGCCGCGACGGTGAAGCCCTCGCGGACGCGGTCGTCCAGCACCACCACGCCGATGAGCGAGGACACCGCCGTGTTGGTGGTGAACATGATGGCGGTGACCGCGGTCGCCCGGCCGCGTTGCAGGGCCATCGCGAACGCCACCGCCGCGACCAGCCCGTTGGCGATCATCGCCCACAGCGCCGGCTCCACGGCGAGGTGCCAGACCGGCCCGGACGCGTCGAGCGTGCGCGCCGAGATCCCGACGACGCTGAACCCCAGCCCGGCGCAGAATCCGAGCACGATCGGCGCCCAGCGGCCGTCCCGGCGCTGGGCGGTGAACGCGATCGCCGCGATCACCACCGCCACGCCCACCAGCAGCAGCTTCCAGCCGGGCGGCAGCGGCCGCGCGGGACCCGGGTCCGCGGACAGGCCGAGCAGGACCAGGCCGGTCGCCCCGACTCCCAGCGCGGCCCACCCGGCACCGGCCAGCCGGACGCCGAGGATCGCGGAGATCGTCGCGGTCACGCCGACGCTGAACGCGAGCACCGACTGGACCAGGAACAGCGGCAGGCGGTGCAGCGCGGCGGCGGCGAAGACGAACCCGAGCAGGTCCACTCCCACCCCGAGGAAGTAGAGCGGCTGCCGGCGCAGCGCGACCAGGTCCTGAGGCGAGCCGCCGAAGGCACCGGCCCGCCGAACGCCGGCGGACTCCAGGATGGAGCCACTACCCGAGGCGACGGCGGCCAGCACCGCGAGGACGTATCCGAGGAGCACGGCCTGAGTGTGCCAGCCGCCGGTGACCGACCGGGCCGGTGTCCCGGCCACCGCCCGGCCTCAGGCCGCACCGGGGCGGCCGTCGCCACTGCGCGCGGCCGGTACGACCTGCTTCGGTGCCTGGAAGCCGCCGGTCTTCGGCTCGAGCAGTTCGGCCAGCCGCAGCGGGGTGCGGTCCTCGGACATCGGGCCGATGAGCTGCACGCCGACCGGCAGGCCCTCGGGGGACCGGCCCGCGGGCACGGCGGTGGCGGGCAGGCCGGGCATGGTGGCGAGGCCGGCCCAGACGAGCTGGTCGAAGTACGGGTACGCGACGCCGTCGATGTCGATGCGCCGTGCCATCGGGTTGGGCGTGTGGTCGTGCGGGAACGCGGGCGTCGGCGTGATCGGGCACACCACGGCGTCGAACTCGGTGAACAGCTGCCGCCAGCCGTGGCGGTGGACCTCGCGGCGGTGGTTCGCCTCGAGCCAGTCGCGGTGGCCGGACAGCATGGCGCGCAGCCGCACGGCGTCGAGACTCCGGTCGTCCGCGCTCAGCCCGGCGACGCGGGTCCGCAGCTGCTCGTCCGATTCGACGGGAAACCGCGCCACGGAGCCCGAAATCAGCAGTCGCATGTAGAGCGTCGCCGCTTCGGTCAGGTCGGGCAGCAGCGGGCTGTGCCGTTCGACGCGGGCACCGCCGTCGACGAGCGCGTCGGCCACCCGGTGCACGCCCGCCCGAACGGCGGCCCCGGTCGCGATGAGCGGGTGCTCGTCGAGGACCAGGACCCGGAAGTCGCCGAGTCTCTCGTGACGGGCGGGCGGCAGGGCCAGCTCGTGCGCCACCCCGAGGGTCAGCGGGTCCGGCCCGGCCATGACGTCGAGCAGGAGTGTGAGGTCCCGGGCGCTGCGCGCCATCGGACCGACGACGGCGAGGTCGAGTTCGACCGGCAAGGCCGGTTCGCCCGGCGCGACCATGCCGCGGTTGGCGACCAGCCCGAGTGTCGGCTTGTGCGCGTAAACGCCGCAGAAGTGCGCGGGGGTGCGCAGCGAGCCGGCGATGTCGGAGCCGATGGACAGCGCGCCGAACCCGGACGCCAGGGCCGCCGCCGAGCCGCCGGACGAGCCGCCCGCCGTGCGGCCGGGGTCCCACGGATTGGTGGTGGTGCCGTAGATGTCGTTGAAGCTCTGGATGTCTTGCAGCCCCAGCGGCACATTGGTCTTGCCGAGCACCACGGCCCCGGCGGCCTTGAGCCGCGACACCTGCACGGCATCCTCGTCGGGCCGGAAGTCCCGGTGCGCCACGATGCCCCAGGTGGTGGGCAACCCGGCGACGTTGTAGCACTCTTTGACGGTGACCGGAACACCGAGAAGAGGCCGGTCTTCACCACGCGCCCGTGCCTGATCGGCCCGAACCGCGGCAGCCCGCGCCCGACCGAAGTCCGGCACGCAGATCGCGTTGACCACGTCATCGTCACGTTCGATCCGGGCGATGGCCTCATCGGTCAGTTCCACGGAGGTGACCGAACCACCCCGCAACGCGGCAATGAGTTCTTCGGCGGTGCAAAAGCTCGATTCCATGAATCCGAAGCTATCGACGTGCTGGAGAGGACACGAAATCCCACTTCGCGCAACAGGGCACTGTGTTCATCGGCGAAGTCGCGCACTCGTGCTCCTGTTGAAGGCTTTCCGTCGCAGGTCAGGGTGTCGACAACGGCTGACTCCACTTGTGCGAGCCATGAAATGCGACATCGTGCAACGGGATGGATGTCTCAATTCCTGCTGGTAGGCACAGCGGAAACCCGAGCGGGTTGTGGGGGCGCATCGCAGGCCACGATTATCGTTGGCGCAATGGGTGAGGCTGACCTTGGACACCGCGCACTCGCCGAAATGAGCGGACCCGGCGCAACTGGTGGAGCTACCGCCGTGCGGTGGTGTGGACCGAGGCGCGGGTTGCGGCGCGGTGAGGCGACCAGGCTGCGCTGGTGCGATCTCGACCTCGACCCTGCGGTTGTGCTGCTCAATGCTTCTTGGTGCTGCAGGTGACCATGGTCGAGGCGGCTGCGCCGGTCGCGCCGCGGGTGGGAGAGGTGACCTGAGCGTCGACGAGATTGCCGTCTGGGTCGACGATGCTGCAGCTGGCGCCACTCGGCATGGTCGAGAGGACGGTGAGCGTAAGAGAGCCGGCCCGGATTTTGTCGCTGTTGCCGCCGTTGGTGAGGTCGAGTTGGCCGTCGCTGTCTTCGGAGACCCAAGCGGCGCTGATGTTGCCGGTGGCACCGACGGTGTAGCCGACCGGTGGCGGCCCGCTCGGGAGTTTGACGATCAGGATGACGCCGGCGGAGATGATGAGGACGGTCGCGGCGAGGCCGACGTACAGCAACGTTCGGTATCGGCGGGGCGTCGCGCCGGTCTGCACTGCACACCGGCACAGGTCGTGAAGAGACGGCGAAATGACCGATATATCGCAAATGGCAGGTCTGGTGGCGTAGAGCGACACTCATGCGAGCAGCGGCTTTGCCGTGAATACCCCACTTGGTCTCTTTTCTTCGGTGGCCTGATCCGTCAGGGTGATCTTGGGTTCGTCGGGGGCCCGGCTGTGTGCTGGTGCTCTTGGGCGAGGGGGATCTCGTGCGTTGTTTTGGTGCGCGTTGGCGCGCTCTTTTGGTGTGCGTTGCCGTCGGTGTCGGGACCGTGGTGACGGTCGAACCGGCTCATGCGGACACGCCTCGGGTTGTTCCGGGTTCGGCTCCGGACGAGGTCACGGCGACCGCGTATGCGCGTGAGGGTGGTAAGCCGGTCGAGGTGGCGTCGGAGACGACGGAGACGTCGCAGGTGATGGCGAATCCGGACGGTTCGTGGACGATGACGCAGTACGTCCACCCGGTGCGGGTGAAGCAGGCCGGTGCGTGGGCGCCGGTCGACACCACGCTGGTGCGGCGGGCGGACGGGTCGGTGGGGCCGAAGGCGGTCACGATCGACGTCAGGCTGAACCCCGGTGGTACCGGCTCCGCGGCTGTTCCGATTGTGCAGGCGGGGCAGGATGGCAAAGAGGTCGGCCTGAAGTGGACGAGCGATTTGCCGGCCCCGGCCTTGAACGGTGACACCGCCACCTACTCAGAGGTGCTTCCGGGCGTTGACCTGACGGTGCAGGCGGTGGCTGAGGGGTTCACCCAGAACCTGGTGATCAAGACGCCGGAGGCGGCGAAGAATCCGAAGTTGCGGGAGATTCCGTTCGGTCTCCACACGCGCAACACGACTGTCACGGTCGCGGCGGGCGATGGTCGTGGTACGCAGGCTGCCCCGGCTGATGGGCTGGAGGTCAGGGACACGGCCGGGCGGGTTGTGTTTTCCGGGGATGCCTCGCGGATGTGGGATTCCTCCGGTGACGGCTCCCCCGCAGAGCGGGAGCTCGGCGAGGGCGGCGGCCGGCGCGAGGCCGTGATGGACGTTGCCCTCACTCCCGACAAGGTGACCATCACCCCGGATCAGGCGTTCCTGACCGACCCGGCCACCCGGTATCCGGTTCTGCTGGATCCTGACAGCTGGTGCGATTCGTGCGGGGTCCAGGCGCATGTGGTGGTCCAGTCCGGGTTCCGGGACGCGCACAACTGGAACCGCACGGACAAGGACCTGTCCAACCTCAAGGCGGGTTACGAAAACTACGACACCGCCGGGACGTCGCGGTCCTACATCGAAATGAACTCCGCGCGCCTGGGTGGCACGGTGGTGAACCGCGCGACGCTGAACACCAAGATCCAGCACAGCGCCAAGTGTGATGGGGACGCGAAGCCGACCGGACTGTGGTTGTCGAATCCCGCCTCACCGGACACGACGTGGGCAGCGCAGCCGGGCTGGAGCTACCAGGTGTCCACCATGAACACCGCGAACTGCCACGACGCGCCGGACGTGTCGGGTGTGTTCGAAGCCACCTCGGCGGCGAAGGACGCTGCGGCGAACAGGTGGCAGAGCACGTGGTTCGTGCTGGCGGCCGCCAACGATGGTGACGGGATGGCGGCGTGGCGCCGGTTCGACCTGAACCCGTATTTCGCGGTGAACTACAACTCCTACCCGAACTCGCCGGCGGCGCTGTCGATGCAGAACGGGACGCTGCCGTGCACGTCGGGACCGGACCGGCCGTGGGTGTACACGAAGACGCCGCAGATCGCGGGCCGGTTGTCCGATCCGGACGGTGGCACCGTCTACGGCAAGTTCGCCCTCGCTTACGGCGCGCTCGGCCACAATGTCTATGTCCACGACAACGGCGGCAACCTCGTACCGGTGGGCACGGGCGGGTCGAACCAGGAGGCGACCGCGCAGCTGGCCGCGGTGCCGCCGGGGTGGATCAACGAGGACGGGATCTACAACTGGTCGATGCAGGCCACCGACGGTGAGCTGTGGTCGAACTGGGTCGGCAACTGCGAGTTCACTGTGGACACCAAGGTGCCGATGCCGCCGGTGCTGGCGATGGCGGCGTGGACCAACCCGAAGGTTCAGGGCGACGCGGTGGAGTTCAGCGTGTGGACCGGCATGGCCACCGAGAACCTCTACGACATCGACCACTTCATCTACACCACCGACGGTTCCGAGCCACAGCCCCAGGGCTCACCGACCGCGCCGGCCACCGAAGGTGTCGACGCGAACGGCGAGATGGTCGCCACGACGGCGATCAAGGTGGTGGCGGCCAACGGCAACCAGAACCTGATCAAGGTCAAGTCGGTGAACAAGGCCGGCATGCCCAGCCCCAACGCCACCTGCGTGGTGCTGCCGAACTCCAACCCGGCGTTGGACGGCCCGTCCTGCTCCTACCACGTCCAGCCGCTGACGCCCGGCAAGAACCTGGTCGCGGCCTGGGGCGCCGATGAACCGTCCGGGGCGACTTTGATCGACAGTGCGTCGTCGACACCGGACAACGCGACGCTGCCCACCCATCCGGCCACCGTGTCCGGCGGTGTCAACCGAGGTGTGGGCTACAACCACGGCACCAGCTGGACGCACCCCGACACCAGCGGCTACAGCGATGGCGTGAAGGGCGCGATCGGCCTCGACGGCACGAGTGGCTACGCCCAGACCGGCGATCAGGTGCTCGACCTGTCGAAGTCGTTCTCGGTGGCGGCCTGGGCGAAGCTCACTGATACGACGCATTCGCAAACCATCATCGCCCAGGACGGCACTCAGGCGATGGCGGTCGCGTTGCAGTACAACCTGGAAACCAACGCCTGGGCGCTGCGCGTCACGGCAGAGGATTCGGCCACCCCGGCGGCTGCCTGGGCCTTCTCGAGCGGACCAGCCCAGATCGGGGTGTGGACGCATGTGGCGGGGACGTATGACGCGTCGACCCATGTTGCGACGCTCTACGTCGACGGCGCGAAGCAAAGCACAGTGATCGCCCAGCCCTGGGCGGCGACCGGAACGGCGGAGCTGGGTGCAGCGAAATGGGCTGGGGCCCGCGCCGATTACTTCCAGGGGTCGCTGGATGACCTGCAGGTGTGGCAGCGGGCTTTGTCCGGGCAGGACGTCCACGACCTGGCCGGCGTGGCCGTGCCCCTGGCGAACTACGGCTTTGCCGAAGGCTGCGGACCGGAGCTGACCTCAGCGACATCGCGCGTCCCGTCGCTGCAGGCGAGCTGGGCGCTCGGGCAGACCAGCGGGAACACGGCCACCGACAGCACGGGCTACGGCAACACCATCACACTCACCGGCGGTCACGCCTGGGTAGCGGGCCACGACGGCGGCGGGCTGCAGCTCGACGCATCGAGCGGCTATGGATCCACCAGTGGTCCGGTGGTGGACACAGCCAGGTCCTTCACCGTATCGGCCTGGGTCAACCTCGCCGATCTCAACGCCGATCACACCGTGCTGTCCCAGGCCGGCGCCCAAGCCACCAACTTCGTTCTGCGCTATGACAAGACGGCCAACAGGTGGGCGTTCGGGATGTCCCCGGCCGACAACACCGCGGCGGCGATGACCTGGGCGATGGGTACCTCGGTTCCGCAGGCCGGGACGTGGACGCTGCTGACCGCGGCGTTCGACAAAGTCACCCGGCGGTTCCGGCTGTCGGTGAACGGGAAGCACGAAGCCGACGCCACGGTGGCGTCGGCGTGGACAGCGAGCGGGCCGCTGCTGCTCGGGGCCGCGCCCGGTGGGAAGAATCTGTTCAAGGGAGTGCTCGACCAAGGGCAGGTGTGGTCGCACACTCTCACGGACGACCAGATCGCGGCGCTGACCGGCCAGAAGTACGTCGACACCGTCACCAACGTGACCGCCACGGCCAGCGGCGGGGTGTCGCTCGCGGCCGAGAGCGGCAACGGCGGCGAGCCGGCGGGGTGCGCCGCACAGTTCGACAACACCTGGACCGGCCGGCTGGTCGGCCCCCGCCCGGCGAACTTCCGGACGGAGAAGTCGTTCACCGTCGAAGGCTGGGTGAAGCACACCTGGACTGCGGCCGACATCAACGCCTCCGGCCCGGTCGACCCCGCGACCAGGACGCTGATCAGTACGGACGAGGCGCAGTTCTCCCCGTTCTTCCTCGGCTACCGCCCCTATGAGGATGAGGCCGGCCGCGACCACGGCGCCTGGAGCCTGATCCTGACGGTGCCCAGTGCCGATGGGGTGTTCGGGTCCATCGAGTACAGCGATCTCGACGCGGTCGACAACCAGTGGACCCACCTCGCCGCGAGCTACGACGTCGCCAGCAAGACAATGTCCCTCTACGTCAACGGTGTCCTGCAACAGGGTCGGTTCTCCACCGCTTCCGGGAACGCCACCGGGGTGGACGTGGGGGCGAGCACCGGGGGAGTGCTGATCGGTAGCGGGATCTGGACCGGGCAGCGCACCAACAACCTCCACGGTGCCGTGGCGGGCGTGCGGGTGTTCTCCGGCCTCCGCGGTACCGACGCGATCAATACCGACCGACGACTCGACGATCCGGGCGATCTCTTCGGCATCGTCCACTAGCCCCCGTTGACTTCGGCGTGTCGAGCGCCGGCTGGATCCAGGCAGGTTGACATGAGCTTTTCGCTTGGCGTTGGACGCTCCACCAGATGGAGCCGGGCAACGGCACTTGGTGTCGCTGTCGTCATGTTCGGCTCGGCGCAGACTGCGGCTGCGGAAGCTGCTGGGGGCGGTTGGCACGGTCTCGGCTGGGACCTGCCGCCGCTGCAGCAGACCCGGTCGGTCGAGGGCAAGGACGGCGGTTTGCAGCCGCCCGCCGCCACGACGCCGAAGTCGGCAGTGCCTGCGACAGTGAAGTGGCCTGCCGCGGCCGACGCCCACGTCGACTTGCCCGCGACCAGCGGAACGGTCGACTCCGTCCGGGCAGTCCCGGCACAGCCGGTGACCGTCTCCCGTGGACTTGCCCGGCAGCAAGGGAAAGCGACGGTGCAGGCCGCGGACCGCGATCCGCATGCCGCCGGCAAGATCCGTGTGAGGACGCTCGACCAGGTCGCCACCGCCAAGACGGGCATCAAAGGTGTCCTGGTGCAAGTGACCCCGGAGTCCGGTGACACCGGGGGAGCGGTACAGGTCGACGTCGACTACCGCTCGTTCGGCGACGCTTTCGGCGGTGACTTCGGCGGCCGTCTGCACCTGGTGGAATATCCGTCCTGTCTGCTGTCCACGCCGGACCGGCCTGAGTGCCGTGTCGGCGCGCCTCTGAACTCGGCCAACGACAGCAAAACCCGTCACGTCACCGCTGACGTCACCTTGCCTATCGTTCAGTCGAGCTCGCAGCGCGGCGCCGCGGGGACTTCCATGGTCGTCGCGGTCGAGGCGGACACGAAGGGCGGTGGCGGCGATTTCGGCGCGACCGACCTCAAGCCCTCCGGCGCTTGGACGGCCGGCGGCTCGTCGGCGGACTTCAGCTACTCCTACCCGATCAGCACACCGGCCGCTGTCGGCGGAACCGGTCCCTCGGTCAAGCTGAACTACTCCTCGAGCGCGGTCGATGGCTTGACCTCGGCGACCAACAACCAGGCCTCAGGCGTCGGCGACGGCTGGCAGCTGTCGGGCAGCGGGTTCATCGAGCGCCGGTACAAGGGCTGCGGCGAGGACCTGGGCGGCAACAACGGCCAGACCAAGACCGGTGACCTGTGCTGGTTCAACGACAACGCCACCATCTCATTCTCCGGCGCCAACGGTGACCTGATCCTGGACAAGAACACCGGGACGTGGCACCCGAAGGACGATGAGGGCACCCGTGTCGAACGCCTTACCAGTGGTGCCAACGGAGACAAGTTCGGCGAGTACTGGAAGGTCACCACGCCCGACGGTGTCCAGTACTTCTTCGGTCTCAACCACCTGCCTGGCTGGGCTTCGGGCAAGGCGGAGACGCAGTCGACGTGGACCGTGCCGGTGTTCGGGAACAACGGCGGTGAACCCTGTAACGCCTCGACCTATGCCGCGTCGTGGTGTGACCGTGCGTGGCGCTGGAACCTCGACTACGTCGTCGACCCGCGCGGCAACGCGATCGCGTACTACTACCAGCCGGAGACGAACTACTACGGACTGAACCGCAACGCGTCGACCGCCAACAACCCGGGGACTCCCTACACTCGCGGCGGGTCCTTGCAGAAGATCGAGTACGGGTTCAACACCCACGCGGGCGACACCTTCGGCCACGCACCGGCCCAGATCCTGTTCGACACCGCCGAGCGATGCTTTCCCAGCGGCGCGACCACCTGTGACCCGAGCCAGCTGAATGCCGGCACGGCCACGTCCTGGCCGGATGTGCCGTCGGAAACGATCTGCGCGCAAGGTGCTGTCTGCACGTATGGCTCACCGAGCTTCTTCTCCCGCAAGCGCTACACCAAGATCACCACCCAGGTCTCTGACGGCGTCGCCGGCTGGAAACCCGCCCGTGAATGGGCACTCGCGCAGTCCTTCCCGCCCACCACGGACGGGAACAAGACTGCCCTGTGGCTGGACTCGATCACCGAGACCGGGAAGATCGCGAGCCCGAACACCGTCGGCTCGCCGGTCACACTGCCGCCGACGACCTTCCACCCGCGGGCGATGGCCAACCGGGTCGACCCGGGTCAGTACACCGCACTGACCCGCAACCGGATCGACGCGATCACCAACCCTCAGGGCGGCTTGACCACCATCGCCTACGACGACCCCGAGTGCGTGCCGGGCGGCAGAATGCCCGACCCGGCGAATCTCAAGGACAACACGTTGTCGTGCTACCCGGAGTACTGGACGCCGCCGGGCGCCAATGCCCCCGTCCTGGACTACTTCAACAAGTTCCGGGTGAAGCTGGTCGAGGAGGACGCGCACACGACCCGCCAGGAGCAGCACACCGTCACCCGTTACGACTATCTCGGCGGGGCGGCCTGGCACTACGACGATGACCCGTTCACCGATCCGAAGTACCGCACGTGGTCCCAATGGCGCGGCTACGGCGACGTCAAAACCACCACGGGCCTCGGTGTCTCGGCTGGTGACCCGTCCGGGCCACCGGTGGTGACCGAGGCGTTCTACCTCCGCGGTATGGAGGGCGCGACCGTGACCAGCGGCAACTGGCACGAGTCGGTCACCGATCGCAAGGAAATGGCGGGGTTCCTCCGCGAGACTGTCACCTACCGCGACGGGGCTGTCATCGGCGGCACGTTGAACGATCCGTGGGTGTCGGATCCCACCGGAACCGACGTCTACGGCCGCACGTCGGCCTACACCGGCAAGGACACCAGCCGCACCCGGACCTGGCTGGACACCTCCAAGACCTGGCGGATCTCGCGGACCCACACCACCTACGGGAAATACGGCCTCGCGACCGCGGTGCAAACCGAGGGCGACACCGCCGACCCCCAGCAGACGAGCTGCACGACCACGACCTACCTCGAGAACACCCAGGCGTGGCTGGTCAGCTACGCCAGCCAGTCGCAGAAGTTCTCCGGCGTCTGTGACACCAAGACCAACCCGGCCGGACCCGCCAACATCATCAGCGACGTCCGCAACTACTACGACACTCAAGCTTTCGACGTCGCGCCGGTCAAGGGCACCATCACCCGGACCGACACCCTCGATGACTGGCCCGCCGCCGGGACCGAGAAGTGGACGGCCCCGGCAACGACCACTGTCTACGACGACTACGGCCGTTCGACCAGCGTGACCGACGTGCTCGGCTTGACCACCACGACCGCCTACACCCCGGCGACCGGAGGCCCGCTCACCCAGGTCGACACCACGACGCCACCGATCAGCACCACCGACCCGACCCGGCTAACCGCCACCAAGTACATCGACCCGATCTCCGGGATCTCGATCGCCGGCAAGGACGCCAGCGGCCTGCGCACCGACGCGACGCAGGACGCCCTCGGCCGCATCATCTCCGTCTGGAAACCCGGCCACAGCAAGGCAGCGAACGCACCGGCCGACGCCATCTTCACCTACACGGTGAAGAACACCGGCGACGTCAGCACCGTCGCCGCGCAAACCCTGCTCGCCACCGGGCAGTACGCGACTTCGTACACGCTCTACGACGGTCTCGGCCGCACGATCCAGACGCAGGCACCGCGCACCGACGACGGGCCAGGCCGGATCATCACCGACACCTACTTCGACTCCCAGGGCCGGGCCTACAAGACCCACAACGCCTACTGGAACAGCGCGGCCCCGTCGACGACGCTCTACGTCACAACCGACGTTTCGGTCCCGAACACCACCCTGACGACGTTCGACAGCGCCGGTGCCGCTCGGGCCAGCGCCTATCTGCTCAATTCGGTCGAACAGTGGCGCACCACAACGATCCCGGACGGCGACCGGGCCACCACGATCCCGCCCGAGGGCGGCACCGCCACCACCACGGTCACCAACGGACTCGGCCAGACCGTCCAGCAGCTGCAGTACAAGGACCCCGCGAAGACCGCCGCCGGGTCGCCGGCCGACACCACGACCTACACCTACACCCGCAGCGGCCAGCAAGCGACCGTCACCGACACCACCGGCAAGAACGTCTGGACCTTCGACTACGACCTGCACGGCCGGAAAACCTCGGCGACGGACCCCGACACCGGAAAGTCGACGTTCACCTACGACGTCGGGGACCGCCTGCTGGCCACCACCGACGCCCGCAACCGGCTCGTCAGCTACACCTACGACAACCTCGGCCGCAAGACCGCCGAGTACGACGGCCCCGCCACGACCGGCATCAAGCTCGCCGGCTGGACCTACGACACCCTGCTGCCCGGTCAGCCGACCAGTTCTACCCGCTACATCGACAGCAAGGCCTACACCAAGGAAACCACCGGCTACGACACCGCGGGCAGACCCACCGGCAGCAAGGTCACCATCCCGGCAGGGGACCGGGGTATCGCCGGAACGTACAACTTCGGCGTCACCTACGACCCGGGCTCGGGCGCCATCCGCACCACCAGCAGCCCCGAGGTCGGCGGCCTGCCCGGTGAAACACTATCGATCGGCTACTACACCGGCGGCGCCCCCAAAACCCTCTACTCCAGCGCCGAGACCAAGCTGGTCTCGAACACCGGCTACAACCCCTTCGGCCAGCCCCTGCGCACCGAATTCAACGACTCCGCCAGCCCTTACCAGGTCGCGGTCACCAACACCTACGAAAACGGCACCAACCGGCTCGCCACGGTCCAGGCCCAGCGATCGACGTCGTCGAACTTCTGGATCACCAACCGCGTCTACACCTACAACGCGGTCGGCAACACCACCAAGATCGCCGATACCCCACCCGACGAACCGGCGGACACGCAGTGCTTCCGGCAGGACTACCTGCAACGCCTCACCGGAGCCTGGACCCCTTCGTCCGGTGACTGCGCGGCCCAGCCGACCAAGGTCGGTATCGGCGGCGCGGCACCGTACTGGACGTCCTGGGCCCTCGACGACACCGGCAACCGCAAGACGCAGGTCCAGCACACCGCCGCCGGTGACGTGACGACCAACTCGGCCTATCCCGCCCCGGGGGAGAAGCGCCCGCACGCGGTCCAGGCCGTCACCACCGACGGCCCGAACGGCAAGACGCAAACCAACTACAGCTACACCGACGCGGGCAGCACCGAGACCCGCGGCCCCGCCGGTTCTGCGCAGACGTTCACCTACGACGCCGAAGGCCACGTCGCCGCCGCGAAAGAAGCTAACGGCGCAGAAAGCAAGTACCTTTACGACGCCGACGGAAACCTCCTCATCACCAAGGACCCGTCGGGGACGACCCTGTCGATCGGCGACACGGAATTGTGGGTTCCCACCGGTGGGTTCTTCGCATCCGGGACCCGGTTCTACAGCTTCAACGGCCAGACCATTGCGACGCGCACGAGTTCGGGCGGGTTGAGCTGGAAGCTGGCCGATCACCACGGCACCACCTACGCCACGGTCGACGCGGAAAACCTGGCCGTGAGCAAGCGCTGGCAGGACCCCTACGGTAGTGACCGTGGCACCCCGGCGTCGACATGGCCGGATAAACACGGCTTCCTTGGCGGCTACCAGAACACCACGGGCGTGACGCACATCGGTGCCCGTGACTACGACCCGCTGACCGGGCGGTTCATGACCGCGGACCCGGTACTCGACACCAGCAATCCCCAGGCGTTGAACGCCTACAGTTACGGCAACAACAGCCCGGTGTCGTTCAGCGACCCGACCGGCATGGTCCTGCAGATCGACGGTCGGCCGGCGTATATCGGTTCGGACGCGATGAGGTCAATGAGCCCGGCAAACTGGGCGCGGGCTTACCAGTACAACTACGGTGTCGCCCGAAACTGGGCAGTTGCCGTGACGCATAAAACTCCTCCCACGTATCCCGCTTTTGTTGGCAAAGAGAACCATGAGTTGACGCCGAAGCAACGACGAGCGCGCTGGGAGACCCAGTTTGCCAACTGGTCGCTCGAGCCGCCAGACCGGCGTCCGCCGGACTACGACCAATTTAAAGCGGCGTTCTGCTCTGAATTCTCCGACTTGAGCGAATGTGAAACACGTCCTGAGCACGATGGGCCGCCCTCGGTCGAAGGAGCGATCATGGCGTTGACGCTCCTCATCCCGTGGGGGGCGGTGTTCCGCATCGGTGGCGAGTTCGTCGCCGGGGCGGTCGCCGGCATCGAAGGATCAGTCGCGGCTGGTGGAGCCGTCGCCGGCGGTGTCGGCGCCGGCGCGCTCGGAGACCTCGGAGCGTCGGCTACCGCAGCGAAGATCGCAGCCGCGGCGGCTCGTGGTGAGGGTGCCGCAGCCCGATGTATGAACAGCTTTACCGGTGATACACCGGTGCTGATGGCAGATGGCAGTAGTAAGCCGATTGCCGAGGTCAAAGTGGGCGACGAAGTCGCCAACGCCGAACCTGCGGACCGCCTCGTTCAACGACATGTCGTGACGGCGCTACACATCACCGACGACGACCACGACTTCGTCGACATCACGGTGCAGACACCAGTCGGCCCGCGGACAGTTCGCACGACGGCTCACCACCCCTTCTGGAACGCATCGCACCACGCCTGGACCGACGCGGCTGACCTCGAGGTCGGTGACCTGCTCTCCACGCCGGGCATCGGCCTCGTCACTGTCGGATCCGTGCGTCGCTACACTGGGGCGAATCGCACCTTCAACCTTACTGTCGAGACAGTTCACACGTACTATGTACTCGCTGGTCATACGCCAGTTCTCGTTCACAACTGCGGCGGTCTGGGAGATCCGTGGCAGGTAGCAGATCGGGTCTCCGGCGCAAAGGATGGCCACATATGGAGGCTTCACGGCCCCGGTACCCCCGCAAGATCTGCAAACGGTACGGCGAGTAAGTTCGGGGTTGGCACCTCGCCAGAGGATGTCATTGACCAGGTGATGGCTGGTGTGAATAAGGATACGCTGGTGGGGCCCGGAAGGATTCCGGGGACGCATATTCACGAGTACGACACGGGAATTCCTGGATTTGGTACTGTGGACGGAATGCCGACCTCGTGGATTCGCGTATTTGTTGATGATGCTGGTAGCCTGGGTACGACATTTCCGATTTTGAGATAGGAGAACTGGTGGCATGGTTGAGACTAGTGCGGCCTATCTACTGTCAACTAATCCTGGGTTTGAGGGTCCTGAGTTGGGGCTGGACTTGTCGACGGCTCCAGGCTACCAACTGTTCTTCTCCTGCTTCATGGGTGACCTTGACCTCTCGCTGAATGGGGTTAGCTTCAGGACTAATTTTGGTTGGATCGCAACACTTGGGTACGCTATCGCGTTCTATCGCACTGTTCGAGAGTTGCCTGTCAATGGAGAATCGACAATTGACTTCCAGGAAGATAGCGATTGGATCAAACTTCAGTCAAGAGGTGATCTAGTGCGAGTTTCCTGCTCATATTCATCCAACGAGCAGGAGGTTTCTTATCGAGATTTACTGACTATATCTCTGACCAGTTTGCGGGATCTTCTTAGCTCGCTTTTGGTGAGATTTCCGGAGTTGAGGGATAATGACTCGCTGGGTAAAGCAATTACTGAGATAGGCTTGACTTTCCCTGATCATTAATCGGCTGGCTGGCGCGTCGGCGCGGCGTCGGAAGTGGTGGAGATACGGGACTGAGGCAAAGTCGGATATCGGCGGTTCAACCTACGGTCAGGTCATTGCGATGCGGACGATTTCGGGTGGCCTGAGTTGGAAGCTGGCTGATCACCACGGCACGGCTTACGCCACGGTGAAGGCGGCGGACTGACGCCGTGTAAGCGCTGGCGGGAGCCCTAAGGCAGTGACCCGTGGGACACTGCCGTCGGCTTGACCGGACAAGAACAGGTTCTTCGGCGGTTCCCGAGGTGGGGGCGCGGCAGCACGGTGTGTGAACAGCTTTACCGGTGATACACCGGTGCTGATGGCAGATGGTAGTAGTAAGCCGATTGCCGAGGTCAAAGTGGGCGACGAAGTCGCCAACGCCGAACCTGCGGACCGCCTCGTTCAACGACATGTCGTGACGGCGCTACACATCACCGACGAGACGACGACCACGACTTCGTCGACATCACGGTGCAGACACCAGTCGGCCCGCGGACAGTTCGTACGACGGCTCACCGCCCCTTCTGGAATGCCACGGACCAGGCCTGGACTGACGCGGCTGACCTCAAGACCGGTGACCTGCTCTCCACGCCGGGCGCCGGCCTTGTCGCCGTTGGATCCGTGCGTCGATACACTGGGGGCAATCTCACCTACAACCTCACTGTCGAAACTGTTCACACCTACTATGTGCTCGCCGACAGTGTGCCGGTGTTGGTGCACAACTGTGGACCGTTGGAGCTCGATCCTTGGCAGGTGCAGGAACGTATTGATGGGCACGTAGCGGGTTTGCACGTGTTTCGTACGGGAAGTACGGGCTCGAAGTTCGACGACATGTCGAATGAAGATATTATGAACTTGGTTTACGACGGAGTTAGAGGGCCTGTTACCAAGTGGAACGAAGACAGAATCGGCCACTTTCATGAATGGGACACTGGGCGCACCATTGGCGCAGTCAATGGGCAGAGAACCTCCCGAATTGGCGTGTGGATAAACCCGGGACCGGATGGCGGGTGGCTGCTCGGAACGGTCTTTCCAATCCGTTAGGTGAAAGTAGATGAATGTTTAAAATTGCGTACGAATTAGCCGGAGTCCCTGGACTGCGTCGGGAGGATCGAACCGAACCCTCCACGGCGTCAAGTGTTGACATGTTGTACTCGTGCTTCACCGGCAATGTATCAATTCAGGCCGGTAACGTCGATTTGAGCGCTAATTTTGGCTGGATTCCTCTGCTGAGCTTCGCCAACAATATCGACTTGATGGTTGAACGGCTTGTGCTCGGAGAGGTAAAAGTTTACCATTTTACTGAGAGTGACGATTGGATTAGTCTATCCGAACAAGAGGCTGGCATTAAAATGGAGTGCAGTTATCTTCCTGGCACGGTTGGATTTGTCGGTCGTGAAGACGTGCGGAAGGGGGTCAGGTTGGCGAGCTTGACCCTTGTTGACTGCATAGAGCGAAAATATCCAGAGATTGGTTCGAATGCAGTTTTCCTCGACATTGCATCTCGTATGAGGAGTGAATAGTTGATTTTGCTTGAGTGGTGACCTGGCTGCAGCCCTATCGACGGTGGTGACCAGGCGTGAGTGCTGTATGTATCAGGACTGTGGGGCTCGAGAAGTCATCGCCGCTGGTGGGAGCACATGTGCGCAGCTTCTCTTCGGCGGCTGAGATGCTACCGGGATGATCATTTCTTTGCTGTACCGGACAACTCGTGCGTTGTTGTCCGTGCCGGCGATCCTGCTGCGCCGGGACGCCGGCAAGGACGTCGAGTTGCTCGTTCTCCGACATCAGAACGCGGTGCTGCGGCGACAGGTCAACGGTCCGGTCCGTTATGAGCCCGCAGACCGGTTCTGGCTGGCCGCGCTGTCGTCGCTGCTTCCGCGCCGCCGCTGGCGCAGCGTCTTCCTGGTCACTCCAGGGACGCTGCTGAGCTGGCACCGCAGGCTGATCGCCAGGAAGTGGGACTGTACCGCTCGACGTCGACGCACCGGGCGTCCACCTACAGCGGCTGCGCTGCAGAGGCTGGTGCTGCGTTTGGCACAGGAGAACCCGCGATGGGGTCACCGCAGAGTTCAGGGTGAGTTGGCTCGGCTGGGACACCGGATCGCGCCGTCCACGGTCTGGGAGATCTTGCATGCGGCTGGTGTCGACCCGGCTCCGCGCCGCACCGGTCCGAGCTGGCGCGAGTTCCTCACCGCCCAGGCCGAGGGGATCATCGCTGCGGATTTCTTCCACGTGGACACGATCACCGGCAGGCGGTTGTATGCGCTGGCGTTCCTCGAGCATCGCACCCGCAAGCTCCACATCACCGGTGTCACTGCGCACCCCACCGCGCAATGGGCGACCCAGCAAGCTCGTAACCTCGCCAGCGACCTGGGCCGCCGAGTCGAGTCGCTGCGCTTTGTCCTTCGCGATCGCGATAGCAAGTACACCGGTTCCTTCGACGCGGTCTTCGAAGCCGAGGAGATGCAGGTGCTCCTTACTGCGCCTCAGGCTCCGCGGATGAATGCTCACTGCGAAAGCGCGATCGGGACCATTCGCCGCGAGGTCCTCGACCACATTCTGATCATGAACGAGGCGCACGCCGGACGGGTCCTCGCCGAGTACCAGGAGCACTACAACAGGCATCGACCACACCGGTCTCAAGGCCAGCGACCACCCGACGTCCAGGAACAGCCCTGTGGCATCCAAGACTTTGAGGCCCGCAGACTCTTGCGGACCCCGGTCCTCGCAGGAGTCATCAACGAGTACCGATACGCCGCCTGAGCTGCAGCGACGACTTTTCGAGCCCCACACGTGCAGAACATGCTGCGGCACTCGTCGATCACCGTGACGATGGACACGTACATCACCGTGCTGGCCGAGGTTGCGCTAGCCACTGCCGAGGCGACCACCAAGATCATCACCCGGACGGCCTCGCGACCGCTCGGGCGCATCTCGGGCTCTTTACCGGCCAGTGTGGACAGAAAGGAAGTGGAAGAAGTGACTCCAGATAACACAAAACCCCAGGTCGAAGAAGTCTTCGACCTGGGGAGTGAGGGTGCGCCATCAGGGACTCGAACCCCGAACCCGCTGGTTAAGAGCCAGCTGCTCTGCCAATTGAGCTAATGGCGCCGGTGTCTGCCGGAGGCTTCCCTCGGCGACGTGGAAAAGATTAGCACCCGCTCTCCAGGCCCGTTTCAGGGGGGTCCCCCTACCCGGTTCCGGCGTTGCCGCCCCGGTGTCGGGGCTGGTCGGGCACACTGTAGTCGGACATCGACGGCGAAACGGGCGGGTGGGCATGCGGGGTGTGACGGTGCGGTTGCTGGTGGCCGCCGGGGTGGTCGGCCTGTCCTTGGCCGGGTGCAGCAGTAGCCCTTCGGGTGAACCTCCGCGGGAGACCGCTTCCGCGAGCAGCAGCGCTCCCAAGCCCGCGCCGAAGCCCGCCGTGCTCACCCTCACGCCCGCCAAGGACGCGAAGGACGTTGCGCCCGGGGAGCCGGTGAGCGTCGCCGTCGCGGAGGGGAAGGTCGGGGACGTCAAGCTGACCGGGGCCGATGGCAAGGTCGTCGCCGGCAAGCCGCGGGCCGACGGCTCCGGGTGGGACTCCGCCGAGCCGCTCGGCTACGGCAAGACCTACAAGCTGACCGCGACCGCCACCGGCTCCGACGGCAAGCCGGTCACGGCGGAGTCGACCTTCAGTACCGTCAAGCCCGCCCGGCAGCTCGGCGTGTCCGTGAACCTCGTCGAGGGCGAGACCGTCGGGGTCGGGATGCCGCTGATCTTCACCTTCACCGGCAACGTCACCGACAAGGCCGCGGCCGAGAAAGCGCTGAAGGTCTCCGCGGAGCCGGCCACCGAGGGCGCCTTCCGCTGGTCCGGCGACAAGCAGGTCACCTGGCGGCCGAAGGACTACTGGAAGAGCGGCACCAAGATCAAGGTCGACGCCGCCGTCTACGGCAAGCCGCTCGGCGGTGGCAGCTACGGCCGGGAGGACAAGGGCGCCAATGTCACCGTCGGCGACAAGCTCGTCGCCGTCGCCGACGGCGGGACCCACCAGATGACGGTCACGATCAACGACAAGGAGGTCAAGACCATGCCGACCTCCATGGGCAAGCCCGGTCACAACACGCCGCAGGGCACCTACACCGTCATGAGCGAGCACACCGGCTACACGATGAACTCCGCCACCTACGGCGTGCCCGAAGACGCGCCCGGCGGCTACAGCACCTTCGTCCAGTACGCGGTCCGGCTGTCCTACAGCGGGATCTTCTACCACTCCGCGCCGTGGTCGGTGCGGCAGCAGGGCCACAGCAACGTCAGCCACGGCTGCCTGAACCTGTCGCCCGAGAACACGAAGTGGCTGATGGACACGTCCAAGAAGGGTGACGTCGTCACGGTGCAGAACAGCGGCGGCCCGAAGCTCGAGCCGACCGACGGCTGGAGCGTCTGGCAGCTGTCCTGGGACGAGTGGCGGACGGCGGCGAACTAACCCGAGTCGCGGACCAGCTCCCGCGCTTCGGCCTCGGTCGACACCGCGGGTCCCGAGCCCCACAGCGGTTTGTTCGCAGTTTCGCGGCTGAAGTACACCGCGACGGCGCCGATCGCGCCGGCCGCCATGAGGTACCAGGCCGGCCAGAAGTCGTGGCCGGTGGCGGAGATCAGCGACTGCATGACCAGCGGGGTCGTGCCGCCGAAGAGCGACACCGAGATGTTGAACGCGATGGACAGCGCGCCGTACCGGATGGCCGTCGGGAACAGCGCGGGCAGCGCCGCGGGCATCGACACCTCGAAGCAGAGCAGCAGCAGGCCGAGCCCCATCAGCCCGAGGAAGGTGAGGACGAGGCCGCCGTCGTGCACGAGCAGCATCAGCGGCCAGGACAGCACGAGGAACCCGAGGCAGCCGGCCATCATCACGGGTTTGCGGCCGACGTGGTCGGTGATCCGGCCGCCGACCATGATGATGAGCATCATCACGACCATGACGACGATGATCAGCAGCAGCCCGTGGGTGGCGTCGAGGTGCAGCTGCTCGGACAGGTACGTCGGCATGTACGACAGCAGCATGTAGTCGGTGACGTTGAAGACGAGCACCAGGCCGACGCACACGAGCAGCGCGGGCCAGTACTCGGTGAACATCTTCCAGAACGGTTCGCCGGACTTCCCCCGCTTCTCGGCCTCCGCGGCGTGCTTCTGGAAGGCGGGGGTCTCCTCCAGCTTCAGTCGCATGTAGAGCCCGATGATGCCGAGCGGCCCGGCGACCAGGAACGGAACGCGCCAGCCCCAGTCGAGCAACGTCTCGTGCGGCACCCAGGCTTTCATCCCGGTGACGACGGACGCCCCGAGCACGTACCCCGACAGCGTCCCGAACTCGAGCCACGAGCCCATGAAGCCCCGCCGCTTGTCGGGCGAGTACTCGGCGATGAAGGTGGTGGCGCCCCCGTACTCCCCACCGGTGGAGAAGCCCTGAACCATCCGCGCGAGCACGAGCAGGATCGGCGACCAGACCCCGATCGAGCTGTAGGACGGAATCAACCCGATACAGAGCGTGCCGATGGCCATCATGATCATGGTGACGGCGAGCACCTTCTGCCGCCCGATCCGATCCCCGAGCGGCCCGAAGACAAGCCCCCCAAGAGGCCGCATGAGGAAGGCGGCGGTGAAGGCCCCGAAGGTCCCGATCAGCCGAACCCCAGGCGACACACTGGCGGGAAAGAACACCTCGGCAATGGTGTCGGCAATGTAGGCATAGACCCCGAAGTCGAACCACTCCATGGCGTTGCCCAGGGCCGCAGCCCCAACAGCCCGCTTCAGCAGAGAACGATCAACAACGGTGATGTCCTCATACCGAAGCTTCTTCTTCCGGCCCCTGACCTTCCCACCTGAACGTTCCACGCCTCAACGGTGCATCCCCACCCCGCCGTCCGCACGCTGAGCCATCCAGTCGTGAGCGTTACCACGAACGGCCCAGTGCCCAAGCCTCAAACGGACACCCGGCAACGCGACGCAACCACACGGATGGGGGTCCGGGGGCGCGCCGCCGGCGGCGGGGGGCCGCCGCCCCCCCCCCCCCCGGGGGTGTGGGGGTTCGACCCCCACAAAAAGGCGAAACCCCAGTTTGGGGGAGGGCCCGCCAGGGCCCGACCAAACCGGGGCAATGGGGTGAGCGACGGGTTTCGAACCCGCGACCTCCTGGACCACAACCAGGTGCTCTACCAGCTGAGCTACGCCCACCATCTGCGAGGGGACCGCGTGCGATCACCTCGTTGGCTGTAATCGTAGCGGGTGCCCTCGCGGGGTTTGCAGGGGGTTACCTCTGGTGCTGTTCCTGCACTTCAGCGGCGGCGGCTTTGGCTTCTTCGCTGGTGGGGCCGGGTTGGGGGACGAAGGCGACGCGCCGGTAGTAGTCGAGTTCGCCGATGGATTCGCGGATGTCGGCGAGGGCGCGGTGGGCGAGGCCCTTCTCGGGCTTGGCGTAGTAGATGCGCGGGTACCAGCGGCGGACGAGTTCTTTGACGGAGGAGACGTCGACCATGCGGTAGTGCAGGTGGGCGTCGAGGGCGGGCATGTCGCGGGCGATGAAGCCGCGGTCGGTGGCGATGGAGTTGCCGGCGAGGGGGGCGGTGCCCGGTTCGGGGACGTGCTCGCGGATGTAGTCGAGGACGCGGCGTTCGGCTTCTTCGAGGGTCACCGTGGAGCGGCGGACTTCTTCGGTGAGGCCGGAGTGGGCGTGCATCTCGCGGACGATTTCGGGCATCCCGGCGAGTTTTTCCTCGTCGGCGTGGATGACGATGTCGACTCCGTCGCCGAGCACGTTGAGTTCTGCGTCGGTGACGAGGGCGGCGATTTCGATCAACGCTTCTTTGCCGAGGTCGAGCCCCGTCATTTCGCAGTCGATCCAGACTAGGCGGTCGGTCACCTGGTGACCCTAACCCGACACGGGGATATGAAGGGCGTTACCTGCGCGTACGGCGCGTTACGCTCGCCGAGCCGGGTTGGGTGTGGTGCAGGACACAGGTCGGGGAGCGGGCCGTGGACGGGCAGGAGTCGCCGGCGAGTGAGATCGCCGCTGGTTATGCGAGTGAGGGTGCCGCGCTGGAGCTGGGTGCGGTGGTGATCGACGGGCAGGTGGACGCGGCGGCGGCCGTGCGGCTGCCGTTGGCGACGCTGAACCGGCACGGGCTGGTTGCCGGGGCGACCGGGACGGGCAAGACGAAGACGTTGCAGCTGATCTCGGAGCAGCTGTCGGCGGCCGGGGTGCCGGTGGTGCTCGCCGACGTCAAGGGCGATCTGTCCGGGCTGGCCGCGGCGGGTGAGGCGAACGACAAGGTCTCGAAGCGTTCGCAGGAGCTCGGCGACGACTGGGCGGGCGCGGCGTTCCCGGTGCAGTTCCTGTCGCTGGGCACCGGCGGCAAGGGGTCGCCGATCCGGGCGACGATCACGAGCTTCGGGCCGGTGCTGCTGGCCAAGGTGCTGGGCCTGAACGAGACGCAGGAGTCGACGCTCGGGCTGATCTTCCACTGGGCCGACCAGCGCGGCCTGGCGTTGCTGGACACAAAGGACCTCCGGTCGGTGATCACGCACCTGACCGGCGACGAGGGCAAGGAGGACCTCAAGGGGATCGGCGGGGTCTCGGCGGCGACGGCCGGCGTGATCCTGCGTGCCCTGTCCAATCTGGAGGCCCAGGGCGGTGAGGACGTCTTCGGCGAGCCCGAGCTGGACGTACACGACCTGATGCGCGCACGTGACGGCAAGGGCGTCGTCACGCTGCTGGAGCTGGACGACCTGCAGCCGAAGCCGGCGTTGTTCTCGACGTTCCTGATGTGGCTGCTGGCCGAGCTGTTCGAGGAGCTGCCCGAGGAAGGCGATCTCGACCAGCCGAAGCTCGTCTTCTTCTTCGACGAGGCCCACCTGCTGTTCGCCGACGCGTCGAAGGCGTTCCTCGAGCGCATCGAGCAGACCGTGAAGCTGATCCGGTCGAAGGGCGTCGGTGTGTTCTTCTGCACGCAGCTGCCCACGGACGTCCCGAACGCCGTGCTCTCGCAGCTCGGCGCGCGGATCCAGCACGCGCTGCGGGCGTTCACCCCGGACGACCAGGCGGCACTGGCCAAGACGGTGAAGACCTACCCGAAGACGAAGTTCTACGAGCTCGACACGGCGTTGACGTCGCTGGGTATCGGCGAGGCCGTCGTCACGGTGCTCTCGGAACGGGGTGCGCCGACGCCGGTGGCGTGGACGCGGCTGCGGGCGCCCCGATCGAAGATGGGCTCGATCGGCGACGAGGCGGTTGCCGCTTCGGTCGCTTCGTCGGACCTGCACGCGAAGTACGCCAAGACGATCGACCGGGAGTCGGCCTACGAGAAGCTGGCCGCGAAGGTCGCCGCCGCGCCCCCGCCCGAGGCTGCTCCCGAGGCGCCGGCGTCCGAGAAGGACGAACCGGGGTTCCTCGAGTCCGCCATGAAGAACCCGGCCGTGAAGTCGTTCATGCGGGTCCGCGGCGAGCGCGCTGGGCCGCGAGATCACGCGCGGGCTGTTCGGCAACCGGCGCCGCTGACAAAACCTGACGCAAGCTGTCAGGTTTCACTGCAAAAGTGGTTCCACACCGAAGAGAGGGAACCACTCATGACCAGCACCGCCACCGCGTCGTTCACCGTCGACCAGTGGGAGCCGCAGGCGACCGAGGAGTTCGGAGGCAACGAGCTCGCCCGGGTGGCGATCGCCAAGACGTTCACCGGGGCGGTCGAAGGGACCAGCAAGGTCGAGCTGCTGACGGCCACCAACGCGACGTCGCGCGCGTACGTCGGCTTCGAGCGGCTCGAGGTCTCGGTCGACGGCCGCAAGGGCAGCTTCGTCCTGCACCACACGGCCGACGAGTCGGGGATGGCCTTGAAGATCCTCACCGGGTCCGGTGCCGGCGAGCTGACCGGGATTTCCGGGACGGCGAACATCGAGATCGACGGCGAGGATCACCACTTGACCCTCACCTATACCCTCTGAGCAGCACGAAGGCCGTTTCGAGAACCCCCGATCGACTCTCGAAACGGCCTTCGCGGCGATCTCCCGCTCCCCGAAGCGCGGGGACGGGCCGCCCCGACCACGGCCCGTCCGCGTCCTAGTTGTTCACGATCTGGTCGACGATCTTCTTGGCGTCGTTGATCGGAATGGCGAACCCGATCCCGACGCTGCCCGCCGAGCCGTTGGCCGAGGCCGAAGGGCTGTACAGCGCCGAGTTGATGCCGATCACGTTGCCCTGGGCGTCGACCAGCGCGCCCCCGGAGTTGCCCTGGTTGATCGCGGCGTCGGTCTGGATCGCGGTGTAGCTGGGCGAGTCGTTGCTCTGGTTCGACGTGCGGCTGAACGGCGAGCGCTGCTGCTGCTCGCCCTGCCCGATGTCGGACAGGTTCCGGTTCAGCGCGCTGACGATGCCGGTGGTGACGGTGTTCTGCAGACCGCCCGGCGAGCCGATCGCGACCACTTCCTGGCCGACGGCGAGCTTGCTCGAGTCGCCCAGGCTCGCCGCGGTCAGGCCACTGGCGTTCTGCGCCTGGACCACGGCGATGTCCGCCTTGGTGTCCGCGCCGACCACGCTGGCCTGGTACTTCTTGCCGTCGGACGTGGTGATGACGACGTTCTGGGCGCCGTCGACGACGTGCGCGTTGGTCAGGATCCGGCCGTCCGAAGTGAGGATGACGCCGGAGCCGATGGCCTCGCCCTGGCCGGTCGTGACGTTGATCTGGACGACGCTCGGCGTGACCTTCGCCGCGACGGCGCTGACGTCGCCGGAGGTCGAGTTCGCGACCGTCTGCCCGTTCGCGGCCGGCGTGCTGATCGACGTCGTCGCGCCGTCCGCCGAAGTCGTCGTGAGCCCGACGATCGCCGCGCCGCCGACGCCGCCGACCAGCGCGGCACCGAGTGCGGTCGCGCTGACGATCATCGCGACCCGGCCACCCTTGCGCGGCTTGGCCTTCAGCGCCGTGGGGGCCTGGGCGCCGGGAGCCTGGGGCGGGGTGAAGAGCGGATTCGGCGCGGCCTGCTGCTGGTAGGCGTACTGCGCGTACGGCCCGTACTGCTGAGTGCTGTGGTGCGGCTGGTGCCCACCGGTTGAGGCGGGGCCGGGCCGACTCTCGTTCTCGGTCATGGGATTAGATTCGCGCTCGTGCTTGTGAGCAGCCTGTGGAAATACCTCAGGCTTTGCTGAGAAGAATCAGCTGAGAAAACTCAGCTGATCTTCAGGCTTCAAGCGAAGAACGACGGGACGTCCAGCGCACCTCCCGCTGCCTCGAACTCGTCGTGCACCGCCTTCCGCAACTCGGCGTCGCCGAGGTAGTCGGCCGCGGTCAGGGCCAGGCCCAGCGCGCCGTCGCGGACGCCCGCGTCACCCGTCTCCGATCCGGCCGCGGCCGCGAACTCCTTGGTGTGCAACGCCACCGTGGGACCCGAAACCGCGAGCATGGGGTGCAGTGCGGGAAGGCGGTACGACAGGTTGCCGAGGTCCGTGGAACCGGTGAGCGACTCCGGCACGATGCCCGGCGGGAGCGGTTTGCGGCCGGTGATCACCTGGTTGGCCGTCCACCGCGCGGCGAGCGCGGTGTTGAACCGGATCGGCAGGTAGGCGGCCTGGGCGTCCCAGATCAGCTCGACGCCGCAGCCGGTCATCGCCGCGGCGCCTTCGGCGATCGACGTCATGCGGGCGGCGAGGTCGCGCAGGGTCTCCGGGGTCTGGGACCGGAGGTAGAACAGCAGCGCGGCGCGGGCCGGGATGACGTTGGGCCGGGCGCCGCCGTCGGTGAACACGCCGTGGACGCGGTCGCTCTGCGGGAGCTGCTGGCGCAGCGCCGAGACGCCTTGGTACGCCGCGACGGCGGCGTCGAGCGCGTTGCGGCCCATGAACGGCTGGGCGCTCGCGTGCGCGCCGACACCGTGGAAGACCATCTCCAGCTGACGCCGCCCAAGGAACGGGTGCAGCGCGATGTCGTGGCTGAACGGGTGCAGCATGATCACCGCGTCGACGTCGTCGAACACGCCGGCGCGGGCGAGGATCTCCTTGCCGCCGCCGCCTTCCTCGGCGGGCGTGCCGATCAGGCTGACGCGGCCGCCGAGCCGCCCGGCGACGGTGGCGGCGCCGAGGAAACCGCCCGCGGCGGTGGTGCAGATGACGTTGTGACCGCAGGCGTGGCCCAGCCCGGGCAGCGCGTCGTACTCGGCGAGCACGGCGATGTGCGGCCCGTCTCGTGGCGGTGTGCTGACGCGCAGCGCGGTGTCGAGCCCGCCGACGCCGATCGTGGCTTCGTGGCCGTGGCGCCGCAGGAGATCGGCCAGGGCCCGCACGGACCGGTGTTCGGCGAACCCCTCCTCGGGATGGGCGTGCAGATCTTGGCTCAAGGCCACCAGATCAGGTGAGCTGCGCTCGACCGCGGCGGTCACTTCGGCCCGCGTCGCCTCGTCCGCGCCGGGGTGCGGCGAGGACAGCGGTTCAGCGGCCGCGACGGCGTCGGCGGTGGCCTCGACCAGGGAACGCAGGTAGCTGTCGTCAGGCGGGACGGGGTCGGCGTGGGTCATGGGGCGATGCTAACCGGCACCTCCGACAATCCGCGGCGCTCAGCCGCGCTCGCCCGCGACGATCTGCGTGACACCGGCGTACCGTTCGGTGATCTTCGTGAAGCCGCGGGCGCGCAGGCCCGCCGCGACTTCGCCGCGGTCGAACATCTTCTGGCCGCTCACGACCCCGCCGGCCGACTCGATCAGACGCGCGGGTTGCCAGCCGCGGCGGGCGCTCGTCAGCAGCACGATCCGGCCGCCCGGTTTCACCACACGCGCGAAAGAATCCAGTGCGGTCTCCGGCTCGGCGAACATGTGCAGTGCGGCGAAGCAGCAGAGCGCGTCCACTGTGGACAGTTTCAACGGGAGGTGCACGGCGTCGGCGCGCAGGTAGGCGACGGTGTCCGGGCCACCTTCGGCGACGGCTTTGGCGAGCATGGTTCGGGCGCCGTCGAGCCCGATCGCCAGCCCGTCCGGGCCGACGGCCGCGCCGAACGCCCGGGTGAACCGGCCGGTTCCGCACGCGACGTCGAGCACCGTGCGGCCCGGTGCCAGCCGGAGGAGTTTCGTGGCGAGCGTGACTTCGTCCGCCATGCTCGGCCCGAACGGGCCCTTGAGCGCGCGGCCGAGGGTGGGGCGCCAGTACCGCTCGTAGACCTGCGGGAGCAGGGTGGTGCGCATCAGGCGCTGCGTGAGCCCCGTCGGCGGACCGGCCTGGTCCGCGGCGCCCAGCAGGTCGAGGTAGCCGGCGTCCGTCTCGGCCGGCGTCTCGAGCAGGGCCTCGAGACGGTCGGATGCGCTGGTCGGCACGAGTTCTCCTCGCTTTCGGATACCGGCAGTATGCCCACCTCGGGGCCACCCGATCGAGTGAAGAAATCCGGGATCAGGCGTTCGACGCCCGGAATTGTCGGTGCCCCTTCCTAACGTCGCGGGCAAGGTTCCGATCCGAGGAGGACAGATGACGACGATTTCCGGCCCGCGGGCCGAGATCGCGGTGCACGGCGAGTTCGACCTGGCCGCGGCGGCCCGCTTCCTGACCGGCTTCGCCCCGGCCGGGCAGCCGGACTCCGAACCCGGCGCGCTGCGGGTGGCGTTCGCGCTCGACGGCGAATGGACGCCGGTGGGAGCGGTGCTGCGGCAGAGATCGCCCGGCGAGGTCACGGTGGAGGTCCACAGCCCGCCCGAGCACACCGACGCCGTGGTGGCGCAGGTGCGGCGGATGTGCTCGCTGGACGTCGACGGCACGGCGTTCCCGGAGGCCGGCGCCCGTGATCCGGTGGTTTCGCTGCTGCAGGAGTTGCGCTGGGGCCTGCGTCCGGTCTTGTTCGCGTCGCCCTACGAGGCGGCGTGCTGGGCGGTGCTGAGCCACCGGATCTGGATGACGCAGGCGGTCCGGCTGCGCCGTCGCCTGACCGAACGCTACGGCACCGAAGTCGACGTCGACGGGAGCACGCTGAGGGCGTTCCCGGCGCCGGCCGCACTGGCGAAGATGGAGTACCAGCCGGGGCTGCCGGGCCCGAAGATCCCGCGCCTGCGTGCCATCGCCGAGGCGGCGGCCGACGGAATGCTGGACGCGGCGGCACTGCGGGCGATGCCGGCGGAGGAGGCGCTGAAGCAGCTGCAGCTGCTGCCGGGCATCGGCCGGTTCAGCGCGGAGCTGATCCTGATCCGCGGTGCCGGCCACCCGGACGTCTTCCCCCGCGGCGAAACCCGCCTCCACGAGATCATGCGCGACGCGTACCACCTCCCGGACGCGGGCGTCGCGGAGCTGGCGGAGATCGCGGAGGCCTGGGCGCCGTTCCGCAGCTGGGTGTCGTTCCTGTTCCGGGTCGAGGGTGAGGCCCGGATGCGGGAGTCGCGATGATCTGAAACGGCCGTCCGGTGCAGCTGCTCGCCGACCTCGGATCCGGCTCGGCGTGGCGGTGGCGCCTCGGCCCGTGCGCGCACTTGCGGCCCGCGTTCCGACGACAGAACGGAGACCACAACGACTCAATACCCGAAGCCGCGAAGCGGCGAGCGGTGGGGACTCACGGTAGCCAGATATCGCCTGTGGTGAGGTGTCCGGGTGAGCACGCCCGTTCATTTCGCGCTCGGCGGTCCGTCCGGTGACGCCCTGTCAGCTTTCCGCGCGGCTGCCGCCACCGGCACTTCGCCGGCCGGTTCGCTGCTCGAGCAGGCCCAGACCCCCGCGGTGATCACCCTGATCGCCGGCGGCGTGGCGCTGCTGGTGGTGCTGGTCGGCGGGACACCGTGGCGGCGGGCGCGGAACGTCGTGACGATGGTGCACGAGGCCGGGCACGCGCTGGCCGCGGTGCTGGTCGGACGGCGCCTGCAGGGCATCAAGCTGCATTCGGACACCTCGGGCGTCACCGTCTCGCGCGGCAAGCCCGAGGGACCGGGCATGGCGTTCACGGCGATGGCCGGGTACCTGGCACCGTCGGTCCTGGGGCTGGTGTTCGCCGGCCTGCTGGGCGCCGACCTGGTCGGCACGGTGCTGGTCCTGATCGCGCTGCTGCTGCTCGGCGTGCTGGTGATGGTGCGCAACGCCTACGGGGTGTTCACGGTCGTCGCCAGCGCGGCGGTGCTGGCGCTGATCGCGTTCGTCGCACCGGTCGAGCTGCAGGCCCCGTTCAGCTACCTGGTGACGTGGTTCCTGCTGTTCGGAGGCGTGCGGCCGGTGGCGGAGCTCCAGATCAAGCGACGCCGCGGCCAGGCCCGCGACTCGGACGCGGACCAGCTGGGCCGCCTCACGGCGGTCCCGCCGGTGCTGTGGGTCCTGGTCTTCGCGGTGGCCACGATCAGCTGCTTGATCGCCGGCGCACTGTGGCTCCTGGAGCCGGCCGCCAAGTAGCGCCGGCAGCCATGGCCCCCAGCCGCGAGGCGCCAAACCACCTGGCCACGGCTCGGCTTCGGCCGACCGGGCGACGGGAGCTGCGCGCGTTGTGTGCTGCCGCCGCCCGCCGCCCGCCGCCCGCCGCCCGCCGCCCGCCGCCCGCCGCCCGCCGTCGCGCGTGGTCCCGGCTTGACCGACCCGGTTGGAGCGGCCCGCCAGCGGCAGCCCGAGCTGTCCGCCGGCCGCCGCCGACGGCGGCGGTTGCGGCGTTCAAGCACCCCGTCGGTCGGTGGGGGCCTGCCGCGCGCGGTCGGTCGGCTGGCCGCGCTGGCCGCGCGGTGCCGTTGCGGTGCTCGGGCTTGTCCCCGGCCGGTCACGTTCCTCGCACCGCAGCCGCGGGCCGCGGCCGGTCTGCGGGCCGCGGCTGCTGCCAGGCGCCGCCGCGAGGCTCGACCACACCATCGGCGGTCGCCATCCCCGCCGCGGTCACCCCTCGGCGGCCGCGACACCCGGATCAGGCCCGCGCCCCCGGCGTCGGCGGTGGAGCCCGTGGCCGGTCACGGGGGTGCATGCGGCAAACTGGTGGTCCGCGCGGAGGGAGACGAACGATGGACGAGGTCGCCAAGGCCGTCGAGGAATGCGCACGGGCGGCGAAGCTGGCCGCGCCGTCGCTGGCTGCCGCGAGCGCCCAAGCCGTCGATGCCGCACTGACCGGGATGGCCGAGCGGCTGCTCGCGCACCGGGACGAGATCCTCGAGGCGAACCAGGCCGATGTCGAGCGCGCCAAGGCCGATGGGATGAGCGCCGGCCTGCTCGACCGGCTCACCATCACCCCGGAGCGGCTCACCGGCATGGCCGAACAGCTTCAGCTGCTGGCCGGCGCCCCGCACCAGGAGCGCTCCGTCGACGTGTCCACCCTGGACGGCGGCCTGCGGCTGGTCGAACGGCGGCGGCCGGTCGGTGTCATCGGGGCGAACTACGAGGCGCGGCCGAACGTCACCGTCGACGTGGCCTCCCAGCTCGTCAAGTCGCGCAACGCCGGAGTCCTGCGCACCGGCTCGGCCGCGCTCGGGTCCGCCCAGCGGCTGCGGGAGGTCGTCATCGCGCCGGCGCTCGCGGAAGCGGGCATCGACGCCGACTGCGTCCAGCTCGTGCCGCGTGTGGAACGGGAGGCGGCGTCCGCGCTCGTGCGGCTGCCCGGCCTCGTGCCGCTGGTGATCCTGCGCGGTAGCGGGGACAGCACCCGCGCCCTCGCCACCGAGGCTGCCGTTCACGGCGTGCGCACCCTCGCCCACGCCGATGGTGGTGGCGTCCTGTACGTCGACCGCGGGGCGGACGTCACGAAGGCGCGCGACCTCGTCTACACGAGCCTCGACCGGCTGGGTGTCTGCAACCGGCTGAACCTGCTGCTCATCCACGAAGACATCCACGACGACGCCTGGCCCGCGATCTCCGACGCGCTCGCCGAGCGCGGCGTCACGCCTTCGCTGGCCCCGCACGAGCACCCGATCGGCTACGAGTGGGCGCTGGACTCCAACCGGGAAGCCACCGTCACCGTCGCCAAGGTCGGCTCGCTCTCCGACGCCGTCGAGATCGCCAACGAGCGCACCTCCGGCCTGGCGGCGGGCATCACCACCGAGGACGCGTCGGCCGCGGACGCCTTCTTCGACGGCTACACCGGCACGGGCGTCTTCTGGAACGCCCCGACCCGCCTCCTCGACGGCTTCAAGCTGCTCGCCGTCCCGGAAACCGGCATCAACCTCGACAAGGTCCCCGGCCCCCGCGGCCCGGTGACCTACACCGACCTCTACGTCCGCCAGTACGCCGTCCTGCCGGCCTGAACCGAACGGCCGGGCCAGGTCAGCGTGCCGGCGGGACGCCGGCGAGCTTGCGAAGCTCCTTGACCGTGTCCGCGGCGTTGGTGACCAGCTCGGTCCGCTCGTCGGGGTCGCCGGAATAGCGGTAGATCGCCGTCGGCCCGTCGCTGATCGCGATCGCCGCGACCAGGCGGCCTTCGGGGTCACGGGTGAGCCCGGTCGTCACCGACACCTCCCGGCCGACGGTGTCGACCGTGGTGAGCGTCCGCTCCTTGTACCAGCCTCGCGTTGTCATGGTCAAAAAGCTCCGGGGGATGGGGGCGACAGGGATACGTCGTAGGACGCGGGGACCGCCCCGCGCGTTACGGCATACTGGGCCGGGTGATCTCCCGGCCGCACGTCCTGCTGTCCGCCGCGCAGTCGCTCGACGGCTACCTCGACGACACCTCACCCGAGCGGCTGGTGCTGTCCACAGAGGACGACTTCGCGATCGTCGACCGGTTGCGGGCCGAGGCCGACGCCATCTTCGTCGGGGCCGGGACCGTGCGGGCCGACAACCCGCGGCTGCTCGTCCGCTCCCCGGAGCTGCGGCGGAAACGGCTGGAGCAGGGTAAGCCCGAACAACCCGTCAAGGTCACCGTGACCACCCGCGGCCTCGACCCGGACGCGCAGTTCTTCACGGTCGGGGACACCGAAAAGATCGTCTACGCGCCGCCCGGGGCCGCCGACGGGCTGAAGCACGTCGCCACCGTCGTCGACGCCGGGAACCCGCCCGACTTCGGGCACGTGCTCGACGACCTCGGCGCCCGCGGGATCGAAAACCTGCTGGTCGAAGGCGGCGGCGGGATCCACACGCGTTTCCTCACCGAAGGCCTCGCCGACGAGCTGCGGCTCGCGATCGCGCCGTTCTTCGTCGGGCAGCCGGACGCGCCGCGGTTCGTCGGGCCCGGCCGCTACCCGCGCCCCCTGGTCCTGACCGCCGCGAACGAACTGCAGGGGATGGCCATCCTCGAGTACCGCGCTGCCGCCGAACCGACCGGCCGGGACGTCCAGCGCCTCAAGGAAGCCATCGCGCTCGCCGCGCAGTGCCCGCCCAGCCACACCTTCCGGGTCGGCGCCGTGATCACCGACGCCGACGGCGAGGTCGTCGCCACCGGGCATTCCGGCGAAGGCGATCCGGGCAACCACGCCGAAGAGGCCGCGCTGGCCAAGTGCGCCGGCGACCCGCGCCTGGCCGGCGCGACCATGTACAGCTCGCTGGAACCGTGCAGCCACCGCAGTTCCCACCCGCGCAGCTGCACCCAGCTCGTCCTCGACGCCGGGATCCCGCGGGTGGTGTTCGCCTGGCGCGAGCCGCCGGTCTTCGTCGACGCCCGGGGCACCGAGCTGCTGCGGCAGGCCGGGCGGCACGTCGTCGAGGTGCCCGCGCTGACCCCGGAGGTCCAGCGCGAGAACACCCACCTCGACTTCTAGCCGGCAGAGGGAACTAACAGGCGCCGTTGTCCTGCCAGACGCCCCATTCGCCGGTCGTGCCGGGCTCTTCGCCCTGCGTCCACCACTTGGCCGTCCACTTGTGGCTGTTGTGCGAGACGACGTTGTCCTTGACGTAGACCTTCGTCCGGTCCCACTCCGCCGCGGTGCAGGAGCCGCCGCCCGGGGTGGTCGGGGTCGTCGTCACCGGTGGCGTCGTCTGGGGCGGCGTCGCCCCGGCGAAGCGGACGCTGAACTTCGTGAAGTCCCAGTCGTTCTGCGGGACGTTGCTGCAGACGCCGTTGTCCGTCGTGCCGACGCAGGCGCGGTCCCGGTTGACCGACCAGAACGTGAAGCGGCCGAGGCCGTGGCTGGTCGCGTAGTCGTACACCGTCTGGAAGTCCGAGGTGTAGAACATCTCCGCCGCGTCCGACTTGCCGTTCATGCCGGAGAAACCCTCGTGGGCGTACGCGGTCGCGCTGTCCCAGCCCAGGTGCGACATCAGCAGGCCGTGCAGGGCTTCCAGCGCCGACACCTGCGACGAGCCGCCGTTGAAGCCGCCGTCGAACGGCATGATCGAGAAGTTGTTCGGCGTGAAGCCGATCGACTTCGCCTGGTCGATCAGCTGCGTGCCGAACCAGCCGGTGCCGGCCGCGGTGCCCGGCATGGTCACCGACACGAACAGGCCGGGGTTGTTGGCCTGCAGGGTCTTCGCGGCCCCGAGCTCGTTCGCGATCGCGGCGGTGTTCTCGTATTCGGGTTCTTCCAGGTCGAAGTCGATCGCCTTGAGCGAGTACTTCGTGATGACCTGCTGGTACGCGGCGGCCGTCGCGGCCACCGTCCCGCAGGTCTGGCCGAGCTTCGTGCCGCCGTACCCGCCGACGGACACCGAGACGTCGCCGCCCGCGCCGCGGATCCGCGAGATGACGCCCGCGACCGCGGTGTCGGACGAGACGGCGGAGGTGCCGTCCCAGGTCGGGCTGCAGCCGCCGCCGTTCGGCGCCAGGATGAACGCCAGCTGGAACGCCTTGAGCCCGGTCGCGTTCATCACGGTCACGGGATCGGGCGGGTTGTTGCTCTGGGGCATCAGGTACGGCGCCGCGGCGTACCAGTTGTTGCTCAACGCCGCGGTCGCCGACGGTGCGCCGAGCACGAGGCTGACGGCGGTGGCGGCGAAAGTGGCGGCGGCGAGCCCGGCGGCGGCCAGTCTGCTCCTGCGCATGAGCTGTCCTCCCGGTGGGGATCGAGGTGGACAGATCATTGGACTAGACCATTAATGAAGTCAAGGTGGCGGGTGAAACGTGGCGGAATATCCGGTTCTGACCCGTACTTTCGTCGGGTGGTCAGGCCGCGGGGAGGGACACGACCACCACCAAACCGCCCTCCGGCCGAGCCGTGGCCGCGACTTCCCCGCCGTGCGCGTGCGCCACCGAGCGGACGATCGACAACCCCAGCCCCGCCCCGTCCGCGGCCACCCGCGCCCGGCGGTGGAACGGGTCGAACAACGCGGGCACCTCCGACGGCGGGATCACCGGGCCGCTGTTCGTCACTTCGAGCTCGACCGAAGGCAGCCGCGTCCGGGTCGCCACCCGGACCCAGCCGCCTTCGACGTTGTGGCGGATGCCGTTCTCCACGAGGTTGTGCACCAGCCGCTCCAGCATGAGCGCGTCGCCCAGCGCCGTCGCGTCGCCCAAGTCTTCCTGCACGCCGGGCGGAACCACGTGCGACGCGATCGCCGCCAGGTCCACCGGGCACCGTTCGGTCAGCGCGCTCTCCGACCGGGCCAGCAGCAGCAACCCGCTGATCAGCTTCTCGTGCCTCGCGTTGATCTGCAGCAGCTTCGTGCCGAGCTGCCGGACGTCGTCGGACGCCGTCCGGCGGTGCATCGCCACCTCGACCAGGGACCGGTTGAGCGTCAGCGGGGTGCGCAGTTCGTGGGAGGCGTTCGCGACGAAGCGGCGCTGGGCGTCGAAGGACCGGTCGAGCCGCTCGACCATGATGTCGAACGCGTCGGCGAGGTTCTTCACCTCGTCCTCCGGCCCGCGCAGCGCGATGCGCTCGTGCCCGCCCGGGTCGGCCGCGGCCGCGATCCGGCGCGCGGTTTCGGTGACCTGCCGCAACGGCGCCAGCGCGCGACCCGCCACCAGCCAGCCGACCGCCGCGGCGAGCACGGCGACCGCGGCGAGCGCGATGCCGCCCTGGGTCAGCAGCGACGTCGCCGCCGCTTCACGCACTTGCCGGGCCTGGGCGTCGAGCCCCTCCGGGAAGGGCAGCGCCGCCAGGCCGGGCGGCGGCGTGCCGATGAGCACCGTCACCCGCCGCCCCACCTGCTGCGTGAACAGCAGGTAGGTGACACCCAGCAGCACCACGCCCGCCAGCAGGAACAGGCCGCCGTAGAGCACGGTCAGCCGCAGCCGGAGGCTCACCGGAGCCGGTAGCCGACCCCGGTGACCGTTTCCACCAGCGGTGGGTCACCGAGCTTGCGGCGCAGCTTGAGGATGGTGAGCCGGACCGCGCCGGTGAACGGGTCCGCGTGCTCGTCCCACGCCTTCTCCAGCAGGTGTTCCGCGGAGACGGTGGCGCCGTCGGCGCGCAGCAGCTCGGCGAGCACGGCGAACTCCTTTTTGGACAGTGGGAGGTACCGCTCGTCGCGGAACACCTCGTGCCGCGCCGGGTCGAGCGTGATCCCGGAGCGACGCAGCACCGGCGGCGCGGCCGGGCGGCAGCGCCGCCCCAGCGACTGGATGCGGGCCGCCAGCTCGGGAAAGGCGAACGGTTTGGTCAGGTAGTCGTCCGCGCCGAGGGACAATCCGGCGACGCGGTCGGTGACCTCCGCGGCCGCCGTGAGCATCAGCACCCGCGTGGCCACCCCCGACGCCACCAGCTCGCGGCAGACGTCGTCGCCGTGCACGACCGGCAGGTCCCGGTCGAGCACGACGACGTCGTAGTCGTGCACGGCGATGCGCTCCAGCGCCGCGGCGCCGTCGTGGGCGAGGTCGACGGCGTGGGACTCGTCGCGCAGCCACTCCGCGATCGCCTCCGCGAGCATCGGCTCGTCCTCCACCACCAGGACCCGCATGCCGCCATGATCGCCGCGGCGGTGTTTCTTCGGCGTTAGCACCGGTAGAGGGTGTCCGCGCCGCCGATGCGCACCGGGCCGCCACCCGGGGCGGACCGCCCGCCGTACGCGCTCGCGTCGACGTTCGCGCAGTGCTGTTCGATCCAGCGACGGCGTTCCTCTTGGACCGGACTTCGCTGGGGCCCGGCCGGAGCGGCGGACCCACCGCTCAGCACGAACCGCAGCTTGCCTTCGGCGAGCCAGCGGTCGAGCTGCGCGACCGACGGCGCGTCGTCGCGGCCGCCGAAGCCGCCCATGCCGATCACGGCCGCGTCCGAGCCGATGATGAACGGCGCCACCGAACCGGCTTCGCTGTTCACCGCGAGCGTGATCTCGGTCCCGTTCGCGCGGACGTAGTCGAGGATGCGCCGCTGCTCGTCGGACAGCTTCGCGCCGTCGTCGCCGCCTCCGCCGCCGAGCACCATCCGGGGCTGCGGGCCACCCGGTGACGGCGCCGGTCCCGGTCCCGGCGTCGGCACCGAGGTGGGACCCGCGGCGGGCAACGTGCCCGAGGACGTGCTCAGCGCGGCAGCGTACGACCACACGGCGGGCGTGAGCAGCAGCGGCACGAGCCCGGTCACGAGCGCCCACCGGCTCCGGCCGGCCAGCAGGCCCGCGATGGCGGCGGCGGCCGTGCCGAGCACCGCCCACCGGGTCCAGCCGTGGAACGAGGTGTCCCGTGAAGTCAGCACGAACGCCCAGGCTGCGCTCAGGGCGATCGCCACGGGGAGTGCGGTGCGCCGGTGGTGCCGCCAGAGCTGCGCGAGGCCCGCGGCGGAGACCGCGGCGACGGCGGGCGCCATCGCCGTCGTGTAGTACGGGTGCCAGATGCCGCCGGCGAAGCTGAAGACCGCGGTGGTCACCAGCAGCCAGCCGCCCCACAGCACCCAGCCGGCGCGACTGCGCGCGTCACCCCACGACCTCGTCACGACGACCACGACCAGGACCAGCAGTGACAACGGCAACAGCCAGGAGATCTGCCCGCCGACGAGGTCGTTGAACATCCGGCCCGGCCCGGGGTCGCCGCCGAACGACGACATGGTCAGCTGCCCGTTCCGCACGATCATCATGCCGCCGCCCTCGCCGTTGCCGGAGAGGCGGCCGAAGCCGTTGTAGCCGAAGACGAGGTCCCGCGCGGAGCCGTCCGCGCTGCCGCCCATGTACGGCTTGGTTCCGGGCCACCAGTCGTACAGGGCGATCCACCAGAACGACGAGACGACGAGCACGAGCCCGGCGCCGAGCACGTCGAGCAGGCGACGGCGGAGCGGTCCGCTCGTCCCGGCCAGGTACGCGGCGACGAGCGCGGGCACGATGATCCACGCCTGCAGCATCTTGGTCAGGAACCCGCAGCCGACGAAGAAGGCGCACCACCACAGCCACCGCCGGCTGTCCTGTAGCGCGCGGGTAAGGGCGTACGCGGCGGCGACCAGGAACAGGACGAGCAGCGTGTCGGGGTTGTTGCCGCGGTTGATCACCACCGTCACCGGCGTCAGCGCGAGGATCGCGGCGGCCAGCAGGGCGACGTTCTCGCCGGACCAGAGCCGCACGGTGCGGTGGAGCAGGAAGACCGCCGCGACGCCTTCGAGGACCTGGGGCAGCAGCAGCGCCCAGCCGTGGTAGCCGAAGACCGACACCGAAAGCGCTTGCGGCCACAGGGCCATCGGCGGTTTGTCGACCGTGACGACGCCGTAGGGGTCGAACGAGCCGAAGAGGAAGTTCGTGAAGCCGCTGGTCATCGACTTGACGGCGGCCGAGTAGTAGGTGTTGCCGAGCTGGCCGTCCCCGATCTTCCAGGCGTAGAGGACGGCGGCGCCGAGGCAGATGAGGGGAAGCGCCCAGGAGCGGGTCTTCCGGTGAACGGCGGTGATCATGACCGCCACCCAACCCGGACCCGCGTTTCCCGGGCGTTTCCGTTCAGCTGTTGTCGTTCAGGAAGTCGTAGTCCTTGCACTCGCCGTCTTGTCGCGTCCCAGCACCGGCGGAAATCGAAGTGATACGGGCTCCAGGGGAAGTCGTAGGAACTGCCGTCGGCGCGCTCCGGGTGAAGCCGTTGCCGCGGACGGACGTGCCATCGCAGGGGTAGGCCGGGTTCCAGTGCAGGCGAATACGGTCACCTCGTGCGGCGGCCGCCTCGTCCCGCGCGAGGGCGACCCCCACCCTCCCCGGCAGGGTTCCGGCAAAGTCTTTGTGTTGTTTAGGCGGGTATTCCGAGCAGGGTGAGGGCTCGGGTGGGGTTGCGGGCGGTGTGGCGGAGTGCTTGGGCGATGTTGGTGTGCCCGGCTTGTCGGTGTGCGCTGGTGGCGAGGTTGCGCAGGCTGGCCATGGTGCGGGGTGCGGTGCCGGTGTGGGCCCGGGATTGGTCCTCTTGTTAGGTGACGTCGCGGACCCAGTGGAGTTTGTTTTCGATGTGCCAGTGGCTGCGGACGTAGCCTCCGATGTGGGCGGGGTGGGCGTAGCGGCCGGTGAGGCTGGTGAGGCCGAGTGCGGCGTGGGCGGAGCGTTTGCGGCTGCTGTGGTGGGTGGTGTACCGCTCGATGAGGAACGCGTGGGTGGCGTGCGGGAAGTCGATGACCGGGTAGCCGAGGAACTCGCCCAGGGGTGCCAGCTGGACGGTGCGGTGTTCGCTGCGGCCATGCCCACTGCCGCAGGTGATGTGGGCAGGGATCTCGTGCCAGGGCAGGGTGTCGAGCAGTCCGTGAAGACGGTGCTGGTTCTCCTTGACGGTGAACACGTAGTCCGTGCCGCGTTGATGCAGGTAGCGGGCATGTTCGGCGGTGGTGTGCAGGGCGTCGGCGGTAACTATCTTCCCGGTCAGGTCGATGGTGTCCAGCAGCGGCTGGAACCAGGTGATTTCGCTGCTGCCGACGGGGACTTGGCGTTGGCCGAGCACTGTTGCCGTTGTGTGGGTGATCGCGGCGAGCAGGTGCACTCCGGCGCCGCCGGGGCGGGCGAAGGTGCCGCGCAGGGACTTGCCGTCCACCGCGATCGCCGCCGGCGCGGTCTTGGCCGGGTCGGTGGTGCTGGTGTCGCGGCCGGTGAGCCAGCTGCTGATCACGTCGTCGAGGATGTCGCCGTCGACCCGGCCGGCCATCCGTCGCACGGTGGCTTCATCGGGTGGTGCGTAGCGGGCGTGGCGGGGATCGAATCGGGTGCCCAGTGCGGCCAGCACCGGTTGTGGTGCGTCGGCGGCCCATTCGCCGATGGCGGTGAACGACTGGGCTCCGGCCACCACGGCTGCGGCGGCGAGCGCCAGAATCGACCCGATCGAATGTCGTACACCCCGTCGGTCTCGTGGATCGGGGATGGCGGCGAACTGTTTGCGCAGGTCACCAGCCCAGGATGGATCGGTGTCGGAATCGATGACCGGGGTCAGGCGATCACGGACGAGGGGGATCAGGCACGATTGCGCAGCGGGCACGGCTCTCTCACACGATCATGGGACCTAGACAATCACATGATCAACGAGGACCGTGCCCGCCCTGCAAACAGGCCAAAAGACTTTGCCGGAACCCCCACCCTCCCCGGGGGGCGTGCCCTTGTCCAGTCTATCGGTGGGGTGCGACGCCAACCCGCGAATCGGCCTCGGGAGCCGGAGTTGTCCACATTGCGGTGCGGATGTGGACAACTGTCGAACAGCCGCGAATTCCCGCGTGGTGACGGAAGCGCGAGCCGGCGCGGTTGCGACCCGCAGGCTCACTCCGACTCGAGGTCACCCTCCAGCGACAGGTACACCTCGCGCATCTTCTCCAGCAGCGCCGGGTCCGGCTCCGCCCACAGACCGCGGTCCGCCGCCTCGTTCAGCCGCTCGACGATCCCGCGCAGCGCCCACGGGTTCGCCTGCCGCAGGAACTCCTGGTTCACCTCGTCGAGCACGTACGATTCGGTCAGCTTCTCGTACATCCAGTCGCCGACCACGCCGGCCGTGGCGTCGAAGCCGAACAGGTAGTCCACCGTGGCCGCGAGCTCGAACGCGCCCTTGTACCCGTGCCGGCGCATCGCCGCCAGCCACCGGGGGTTGACCACCCGGGCGCGGAACACCCGGGCCGTCTCCTCGCCCAGCGTGCGCGTGCGGACCGCGTCCGGCGAGGTGCTGTCGCCCACGTAGGACGCCGGGGCCGTACCCGTCAGCGCGCGGACCGTCGCGATCATCCCGCCGTGGTACTGGAAGTAGTCGTCCGAGTCGGCGATGTCGTGCTCGCGCGTGTCGGTGTTCTTCGCCGCCACCACGATGCGCTTGTACGAACTCTCCATGTCCTCGCGGGCCGGGCGGCCGTCCAGGTCACGGCCGTACGCGAAGCCGCCCCACACCGCGTACACCTCCGCGAGGTCCTTGTCGTCGCGCCAGTTCCCGCTGTCCATCAGCGGCAGCAGGCCCGCGCCGTACGCGCCCGGCTTCGACCCGAAGATCCGCGTCGTCGCGCGGCGATCGTCGCCGTGTGCCGCCAAGTCGGCGGACACGTGCGCGCGGACGAAGTTCTCGTCGAGAGGTTCGTCCAGCCCGGCCACCAGCCGCACCGCGTCGTCCATCAGGGTGATCACGTGCGGGAACGCGTCCCGGAAGAACCCGCTGATCCGGATCGTCACGTCGATGCGGGGCCGGCCCAGCTCCGCGAGCGGGATCGCTTCGATGCCCGTGACGCGCCGGGAAGCCTCGTCCCACACCGGCTGGACGCCCAGCAGCGCCAGGACTTCCGCCGCGTCGTCGCCGGACGTCCGCATCGCCGACGTGCCCCACACCGACAGCCCAACTGACTTCGGCCAGTCGCCGGTGTCCTCGCGATAGCGCTTCAACAGCGAGTCCGCCAGCGCCTGCCCGGTTTCCCACGCGAGCCGGCTCGGGATGGCCTTCGGGTCGACGGTGTAGAAGTTCCGCCCGGTCGGCAGCACGTTGATCAGCCCGCGCAGCGGCGACCCGCTCGGCCCGGCCGGGATGTACCCGCCGTCCAGCGCGTGCAGCACCGCGTCCAGCTCGGCCGAGGTCCCCGCGAGCCGGGGGACGATTTCCTCCGCGGCGAACGAAAGTACCCGCGCGACCTGGGCGTCCGGCGCCACCGAGGCGACCGCGGTCGCGTCCCAGCCGCGCATCTCCATCGTCTGCACGAGCTCACGCGCCGTCTTCTCGACCGCGTCCACTTCGGACATCGGCGCGTCTTCCTTGAGGCCCAGCGCCGACCGCAGGCCCGGCACCGCGCCCTGCTTGCCGCCCCACATCTGGGCCGCGCGCAGCATCGCCAGCACCAGGTTGACGCGCGCCTCACCGGTCGGCGCCGCGCCCAGGACGTGCAGCCCGTCGCGGATCTGCGCGTCCTTGACCTCGCAGAGCCAGCCGTCGATGTGCAGCAGGAAGTCGTCGAACTCCGCGTCGTGCGGCCGTTCCTCGATGCCCAGGTCGTGGTCCAGCTTCGCCGCCTGGATCAGCGTCCAGATCTGCTGGCGCACCGCCGGCAGCTTCGCCGGGTCCATCGCCGCGATGTTCGCGTGCTCGTCGAGCAGCTGCTCCAGCCGCGCCATGTCGCCGTAAGACTCCGCGCGCGCCATCGGCGGGATCAGGTGGTCGACGATCGTCGCGTGCGCCCGCCGCTTCGCCTGCGCGCCCTCGCCGGGGTCGTTGATCAGGAACGGGTAGATCAGCGGCAGGTTCCCGAGCACGGCGTCGGGCGCGCACGACGCCGAGAGCCCCGCGGTCTTGCCCGGCAGCCACTCCAGTGACCCGTGCTTGCCCAGGTGGACGACGGCGTGCGCGCCGAACTCCTCTTCCAGCCAGCGGTAGGCGGCCAGGTAGTGGTGGCTCGGCGGCAGGTCCGGGTTGTGGTAGATGGCGACGGGGTTCTCGCCGAACCCGCGCGGCGGCTGGATCATGATGATCACGTTGCCGCTCTGCAAGGACGCCAGCACGATGTCGCCGTTGTCGACGTACAGCTCGCCCGGCGCCGGGCCCCAATGCTCCTCGACGCCTTCGCGCAGCTCGGCCGGCAGCGCGTCGAACCACTCCTGGTAGCGCGCGGCCGGGACGCGGATGGGGTTCCCGGCGAGCTGTTCCTCGGTCAGCCACTCCGGGTCCTGGCCCCCGGCGGCGATCAGCGCGTGGATGAGCGCGTCCCCGTCGGGCTGGTCGGTGCCGGTGGGGTCGACGCCCGGGAACGCGTCCGGTCCGAGGTCGTAACCCGAAGCGCGCATCCGCCGCAGCAGCTCGATCGCCGACGCGGGTGTGTCCAGCCCGACCGCGTTGCCGACGCGAGAGTGCTTCGTCGGGTATGCGGACAGCATCAGCGCGATGCGGCGTTCCGGCGGAGGTGTGTACCGGAGCCGGGCGTGCGCCAGCGCGATGCGAGCGACGCGGGACGCGCGCTCGGCGTCCGGCACGTACCGGGGGAGACCGTCCTCGTCCAGCTCCTTGAACGAGAACGGCACCGTGATCAGCCGGCCGTCGAACTCCGGCACGGCCATCTGGTTCCCGGCGTCGAGCGGCGAGAGGCCGTCGTCGTTGGCCGCCCACGTCTCGCGGTCGCTGGTCAGGCACAGCGCCTGCAGGATCGGGACGTCGAGCGCGGCCATCTCGGCGACGTCCCACGCCTCGTCGTCACCACCGGCGCCCACTTCGGACGGCCGGGTGCCGCCGGCCGCGAGCACGGTGACCAGCAAGGCGTCCACGGAAGCCAGCTCGGCCATCATCTCCGGCTCGCGCGTACGCAGCGAAGCACAGTAGATCGGCAACGCGCGCCCGCCCGCCGCTTCGATCTCGTCGGCGAGGGTGTGCACGAACGCCGTGTTCCCGGACAGGTGGTGCGCGCGGTAGTACAGGATGCCGATGACCGGGCCATCGGCCCGCGAAGGACGCTCGAGAACACCCCACGAAGGCTGCTCCGCGGGCGGCTCGAAGCCGTCGCCGGTGAGCAGGAGCGTGTCGGAGAGGAACCGGTGCAGCTGGGTGAGGTTCGCCGGGCCGCCCTGCGCGAGGTAGGCGTGGGCCTCGGCGGCGATGCCGGCCGGGACGGTCGAGAGCTTCATCAGCTCGGCGTCCGGCGTCTGCTCCCCGCCCAGGACGACGACGTGCGCGCCCGACGCCCGCAGCACGTCCAGGCCGTCCTGCCAGCTCCGCGGGGTGCCGAGGATCCGCGCGACGACGATCTTGACGCCGTCGAGCAGCCCGGGCAGCTCGCCGACGTCGAGCCGGGACGGGTTGCCGAGCCGGTACTCGCGGTCGCTCGAGCGGGCGCTGAGCAGGTCGGTGTCCGATGTGGACAGAAGCAGGATCACGAGGTTCCTCCTCGGGGTCCGCGCCCCGGGTAGACGGGCGCGCCGGCCGGAGTTCCTGGCTCCCGGAAATCCTCTCTCCGGTAACAGTGGCGGGACCGCCCCGGACTCTCACCGGGTTCCTCCACCTGCCGACGCGTGGGTATCGCCCTCACTCTCCGGTGCCGGTCGAAGTGCGTCAAGGTGACGTTGGCCGGTCCTCGGTAACCTGGCGGCTTGGAATCCTTTCTCCGGAGCTTCACCGCCGCGCAGTCGACCCGGCAGCCGTACCGCCACCCCACGGCGGCCGAGCTCAGAACCGCCGAAACCGGCTTCGCCGCGTTCCTCGACCGGGCCCCGCACCACCTCGGTCAGCTGGGGTTTTCCGTCGCTGACGACTCTCTCGTGGTCCAGGAGCCCGGCACCGGACGCGCCTGGGGGCTCTACGCGATCGACCGGTCCGCACCGCCGTCACTGGTCGTCGAGGTGCCGCACCCCTCGTCCGACCTGCGGACCGACCTGATCGGCCTGGCGCTCTTCCGGCAGGTGCCCGGCGCGGTGCTGGCCGTCGCGGGGGCGCACCGCCGCCGGGAGGACCCGGCACACGAGACGCGGACCGTCTTCCACGTCGTCACCACGCTGCTGGCCCGCCGCGGCCTGCCCCAGGTCCAGCTGCACGGCTTCAAGGACCGCACCCTGCCCGCGGCCGACGTCGTCGTTTCGGGCGGGGCCACATCGGTCGGCGATGCGGGCCGCCGGGCGGCGGACCGCCTGGAAGCCGCCGGGTTCCGCGTCCGCCGGGCCTGGGCCGAGCCCTGCCGCGGCCTGGCCGGGACGACGAACGTCCAGGGCCAGGCCGCCGGCGGCGGGCCGTTCCTGCACGTCGAGCTCAACCGGACGATCCGCGAGACCCGCCGCGACGACGTCGTCCGCGCACTGGCCCACGCCGACCTGCGCAAGCCCTAGGCGGACCGCTCTCCCAACCGCGGGAAGGGCTTCGTCGAGAACAGCACTTCCACGGAGACCTCGAAGAACTCCGCGATCCGCAGGGCCAGGAACAGCGAAGGGCTGTACTCGCCGCGCTCCAGGTAGCCGATCGTCTGGTAGTGCACCCCGAGGGCCTCGGCCAGCTGCCGCCGCGAGATCGACCGTTCCGCGCGCAGCATCGCGATCCGGTTGTAGACGACCTCACTCATGACTGAACCTTATTCTGGTAAGGACGGCGCCACGGACCGTAGCTTGCCCACCTACGGTGACCCTTGCGCCGGCCGACGGCTGAATAAGGTTCACTACCCCACACGCTGCATGGCCTTCTGCCGCCGTTCGGCCAGCGACGAGCCGGCCTCGCGCCGCGCCATGCGGCGGAGCAGGATCGGGGCCAGCGCGAAGCCGGCCACTGCCCACGCGAGCAGCACCGCCAGGGTCGCCACCGGCCGCCACGACTGGCCGATCTCGACGGCGAGCGCGCTGTCCGGCAGCAGCGCCGAGCGCATCCCGAGGCCGAGCCAGTACATCGGGAACACCTGCCCGACGTCCTGCAACCAGCCCGGCAGCGCCGTGATCGGGTAGAAGATCCCCGAGATCGCGCCCATGCCCATGACCGGCAGCGTGATCAGCCCGACCGTGCGCGGGCTGCTGGTCAGCGCCCCCAGCCCCGCGCCGATCGGCATCGTCGCGATCATGCCGAGCACCACCACCCCGAGCAGGTGCAGGTACGACCAGACCCCGTCGGGCGCCAGCACGGAGAACGCGAACAGGCACGGGACCAGGACCGCGGCGATGGACGTGAGCTGGGCGAGCGACAGCGCGGTCGTCTTCCCGACCAGGTACCCGAGCATCCCGTTCGGGGTCGCCTTCGCCCGCAGCAGCGTGCCGTCCTCGCGGTCGACGGCCAGGTAGCCCGCCGCGGCGGTCAGGCCGTTGAACACGATGCCGGCGCCGAGCACGCCGGGCACGGTGGCCGCGCCCAGCGAGAACGACGTGCCGGGCAGCGTGGCGTTGCGCATGAAGAACAACGTACCGAGGAAGAGCACGACGAAGACCAGCTGCCCCACCACGTCGTCGAGGTTGGTCCACGTCTGCTTGAACTCGATCCAGCCGCGGGCCAGCCCGGCGCGCAGTGCGGTGGTCCTGGCGTTCATCGCGCACCCGCTTCCTGGAGGCCGAGCTCCGTCTCGCCGCCGGTCTCGGCGCGGCGGACCAGCGTCATGTAGGTGTCCTCCAGCGACGCCCGCCGGACCTCGAGGTCCGCGACGGCCTCACCGTGCTGCTTGAACAGGTCGTGCACGTACTTCGTCGCTTCGGTCGTCGAGTGGACGAAGCGCTGTTCGCCGACGCTCCAGCGGACCTCGGCCTCGTCGGAGATCTGCCGGCTGAGCTGGTCGGCCGAGCCGTCGGCGATGATCCGGCCGCCGTTGAGGATGAGGATCCGGTCGGCCAGCTTCTCGGCCTCGTCGAGGTCGTGCGTGGTCAGCAGGATCGTCGTGTCGAGCTCGTCGGACAGGCGGTGCACCAGGTCGTGGAACTCGCGCCGGGCCTCGGGGTCGAAGCCCGCGGTCGGCTCGTCGAGGAACAGCAGTTCGGGGCGCCCGACGATGCCGATGGCGACGTCGAGCCGCCGGCGCTGCCCGCCCGAGAGCTGCTTGAGCTTCTTGTGCGCCTGCTCGGTGAGCCCGACCGTCGCGATCAGCTCGTCGGTGTCCCACGGCCGCGGGCGGGCCGCCGACGAGTACGGCGCGTAGTACCGGCCGAGGTGCGCGAGCAGCTCGCGGACACGCCACTTCCCGTGGTCGCGCCAGGACTGGAGCACGACCCCCAGCCGTGCCCGCCAGTCCTCGCCGCCGTGCGCCGGGTCGACGCCCAGCACGCTCACCTCGCCGGCCGACCGCATGCGGAAGCCCTCGAGGATTTCGATCGTCGTCGTCTTGCCCGCGCCGTTCGGCCCGAGCAGGCCGACGACCTCCCCCCGGTACGCCTCGAACTCGACGCCGTGGAGCACGTCGCTGGTGCCGTACCGCATCCGCAGCCCGTGCACGCGGACGACGGGATCGGCTGGATCTCTCATCACGGTCACCCCCTCTGACTGATGCGATCGAATGTAGCATACCTACTACATTCGATGGGACTTCTGCTGTCCCGGGAACTTGACCCGCGGTCATCCGGTTCGCGGGGCATGGGAACTTGGCTGGGGCTCGCCCTTCCGGGCGGCGTGGTGATCCTGCTGGTCATGGCCGCGATCGAACTGCGGCCGCGCAAGAACGGCTCGCGCTTCAAGGCGCGGCTGTCGGCGACCTACATCGAAGAGACCACCGCGTTCCTCTACGGGACCAAGCGGCGTGAGCTGGAACACCGGGAAACGATGTCGATGCTCGTCGAGCAGGACGCCGAAGGCGCGCCTCCCTGGCGTGACGTGGACCTGGACGCCGGAACGGCCCGGATCCGCCCGCGTTCGGACCCGCCGGAGCGCCGGAACGGCCAGCTACAGTGACCCCATGCCGACCCCTGCACGCGTGCGAGCCGACGCGTGCCCCGGTGTTTTCGCACCCCACGACGCCGCCGACGGACCATTGGCCCGGGTGCGGCTGCCCGGCGGCACGATTTCCGCAGTGCAGCTGCACGCGCTGGCCGACGCGGCCGAAGCCTGCGGCGACGGCGACCTCCACCTCACCTCGCGCGGCAACGTCCAGCTGCGCGGCGTCACCCGGCCCGGCTTGGCGGCCCGGCTGAGCGACGCGGGTCTGCTGCCATCGCCGTCGCACGAGCGGGTCCGGAACGTCCTCGCGTCGCCGCTGAGCGGAGTGCGCGGCGGCCTCGCCGACGTCCGCGGCCTGGCGGCGTCGCTGGACCTGGTGCTGTGCTCGACGCCGGAGCTGGCGGCGCTGCCCGGGCGATTCCTCTTCGCCTTCGACGACGGACGCGGGGACGTCGCCGGCGAAGGCGCCGACGTCTGCTGGCGGGCGGTGGACGCCGGAACCGGGACGCTGCTGCTCGCGGGCGGCGACACGGGACGACGGGTGGCCCGCGCCGACGCCGTGGCGGTGCTGATCGAGGTGGCGCTGGAGTTCTGCCGGGTGCGCGGGGCCGCGTGGCGCGTCGCCGAACTCGACGACCCGGCCTGGCGCGGGACGCCGGTGCCGCGGACCGCGGCCGAGGTCCCGGCCGGGCTGGTCGAACGGGACGGCGGCTTCGCGGCCGGTGTCGTCCCGCGCTTCGGGCAGCTGTCCGCGACGCAGGCGCGGGCGCTGGCGGAGTTCGGGACGGCGCTGGTCACGCCGTGGAAGTCCGTGGTCCTGCCGGACGCGCCCGCCGACGTCTTCACGCGGCTGGGTTTCGGCGGCGTCGCCTTGGGGACCACCGCGTGCATCGGCCGGCCGGGCTGCGCGAAGTCGCGCGCCGACGTCCGGGCCGACGCGGTGTTCCGGCCCGGGCTGCGCGCGCACTTCTCGGGCTGCGAGCGGCGGTGCGGAAAGCCGTCGCAGTCCCATGTGGACGTTGTCGCCGAGGCGGGGGGCTACCGCATCGACGGCCGGTGGGTGCCGCTCGACGAGATGGAAGGGAAGCTGTGATCGACTACCTGCGGGACGGTGCCGAGATCTACCGGCACTCGTTCGCCACGATCCGCGAGGAGGCGGACCTGGCGATCCTGCCCGACGACGTGGCCGGCGTGGCGGTCCGGATGATCCACGCCTGCGGCATGGTCGATCTGGTCGACGACCTGCGCTACACGCTCGACGTCGTCGAATCCGGCCGCGCCGCGCTGGAAGCCGGCGCGCCGATCCTGTGCGACGCGCAGATGATCGCCAGCGGCGTCACCCGCCGTCGCCTGCCCGCGGCCAACGAGGTGCTTTGCACGCTGTCGGACCCTTCTGTGCCCGGGCTGGCCGAACGCATGGGCACCACCCGGTCGGCGGCGGCGCTGGAACTGTGGCGCGACAAGCTGCCCGGCTCGGTCGTGGCGATCGGCAACGCCCCGACGGCCCTGTTCCGCCTGCTGGAGATCCTCGACGAAGGCGTCGGCGCGCCCGCGGCGATCATCGGCGTCCCGGTCGGCTTCGTCGGCGCGGTGGAGTCCAAAGTGGAGCTGGCCAAGCGCGCCCCGGCACCGTACCTGGTGGTGCACGGGCGGCGCGGCGGCAGCGCGATGGCCGTCGCGGCGATCAACGCCCTCGCGAGCGCCGAAGAATGACCGGGACGCTGTACGGCGTCGGGCTCGGCCCCGGCGACCCGGAACTGATGACGGTCAAGGCTGCCCGCCTGATTTCCGAAGCCTCGGTGATCGCGTACCACTGCGCGCGGCACGGCCGGAGCATCGCGCGGTCGGTCGCCGAGCCGTACCTGCGCGAGGGGCAGATCGAGGAGAAGCTCGTCTACCCGGTCACGACCGAGACGACCGACCACCCGGGCGGGTACGAAGGCGCGATCGCCGACTTCTACGAGCTGAGCGCGAAGCGGCTGGCCGAGCACCTCGACGCGGGCCGCGACGTGGTCCTGCTCTGCGAGGGCGACCCGTTCTTCTACGGCTCGTACATGTACATGCACGAACGGCTCTCCGGCCGCTTCGAAGCGGTGGTCGTCCCGGGCGTGACGTCGGTGAGCGCGGCGTCGTCGGTCTTCGGCCGTCCCCTGGTGCAGCGCGACGAGGTGCTGACGGTGCTCCCGGGCACGCTGCCGGCCCCCGAACTGGCCCGGCGCCTCGCCGACACCGACGCGGCGGCGGTGCTGAAGCTGGGCCGGACGTTCTCGTCCGTGCGCGAGGCGTTCGCGGAGGCGGGCAAGCTGGACGACGCCGTCTACGTCGAGCGCGCGACGTGGGGGCAGCAGCGCATCGAGCCGTTGGCCTCGGTGGATCCTTCGACGGTGCCGTACTTCTCGCTGGCGTTGCTGCCTTCGCCGGCTTATGCGTCACGCCGGTCTTCGCCGGCGTCACCTCCTGCTGCCACCCCTTCGGCCGGTGAGGTCGTCGTCGTGGGTCTCGGTCCGGCGGGCCCGGAGTGGCTCACGCCAGAGGCCGCTGCGGAGCTCGACGCCGCGGAGCACGTCGTCGGGTACGGGCCGTATGTCGCGCGGGTGCCGCAGAAGGCGGGCCAGCAGCGGCACGCGTCGGGCAACCGGGTCGAGGCGGACCGGGCGCGCGAGGCGTTGTCCCTGGCCGCTTCCGGCTCCCGGGTCGCGGTGGTGTCCTCGGGCGACCCGGGGGTGTTCGCGATGGCCTCGGCGGTGCTGGAGCAGGTGTCGGCCGGGCACGGAGCGGGCGTCCGGGTCCGGATCGTGCCCGGAGTGACGGCCGCCCAGGCGGCGGCGTCCCGGGTGGGCGCGCCGTTGGGGCACGACTACTGCGTCCTGTCGCTGTCCGACCGGCTGAAGCCGTGGGAGATCATCGAGAAGCGCCTCGACGCGGCGGGCGCGGCGGACCTGGTGCTGGCGCTGTACAACCCGGCGTCCCGGACCCGGACCACCCAGCTGGCCGACGCCCGCGCGGTGCTGCTCCGCCACCGTTCTGCCGGCACCCCGGTGGTGGTGGCCCGCGACGTCGGCGGCCCGGAGGAGGACATCCGCATCACGACGTTGGGCGACCTGGACCCGGCGACGGTGGACATGCGGTGCCTGCTGATCGTGGGTTCGTCGAAGACCCGCGCGGAGAACGGCATCGTCTGGACGCCCCGCAGTTACTGACGTGAGGCCGGGCCGCGACCCGGCCTCACACTTCTCAGCGCGTCGGGTCCTTGCCGTTCGGCTGCCGCGGTCCCGGGCCCGGTGACCACCAGCCCGGCACCGTCTTCTCCCCGTGCACCACCGTCGGCGCGATGCCCTCGGTGAACGGCTCGATCTGCAGCAGCTGGCCCCACGACTGGCTCGGCTGGCCGATCAGGTAGCTCGGCACCTCCGGCTCCTCGGCCAGCTCCTCCAGCCAGCCGATCGGCCCGCCGTTCGTCGAGGACGCCCATTGGGCCTCGTCCGCCAGGCCACCCGCCGTGATGCGGTAGTCCGGGACCTGCGAGATCCCGTCGTGGGACGTCACCGGCTGGACGCACGGGTACACGAACGACGCCGGCCAGTCCACGTACACCGGCTTCGAGCCGATGCGGTCCGTCAGCGTCGTGAACGTCGGAACGCGCGGGGCCGATGCCGCGATCCAGCCGTCCTCGGTCAGGTCGTTGTCGATGATGTTGATGCGGACCGCGTTCGTCTCCGGCGGGAGGTCGCGCAGGTTGATGCGGGTGTCGTTCCAGCCGTTGGTGCCCGCGCCCGGCGGGAGCATGAACTGGCTGCGCAGGACCTTCACGCCGTCCGGGGTGTCGACGCCGTAGTCGAGGCTGACCGACGTCGGACGGCGGGCCGCACCCGCCGCCGCCACCACGATCTGGCCGTCTCCCGGCTTCTCCGTCAGCGCGTACCAGTCGCTGCGCAGCCGCCCGGCGCGCGTCTCCGGGTCGAGGTAGCTCGACCACATCGGCACCTGGTCCGGCGTGAACCCGTGCGGAGGTTCGGCCAGGGGGTCCTTGTCGTCGACCGGACGGGTGTGGAAGCCGGTCTGGACGCGGCCGTTGTCCTGGTCGGGGTTCGGCAGCGGCGAGTCCGTCTCCTTGGGCTTCTCCGCGACGGTCCGCTGCTCGGCCTGCGGGTGCAGGATGCTCGTCGCCGCGTCGCGCTCGACCATCACGTGGTCGGAGAGGTTGCAGCTCTTGCCGAACAGGTGCCCGACGTTGGCCGCGCCGAGGCTGTAGCTGCCGGACTGGTTGTGGATCGCCCACGCCATCGTGACGAACTCGCCCGCCGCGACCAGGCCGCAGACGACCACGAGCGACAGCGACCCGAGCCGCAGCGCGCGCAGCCGGCCTTCCTGGGGCTGGTCCGGCAGGCCCGGCCGGTGCGCGCGGACGTTCTCGACGAACGCGTACACCCCGGCGATCGCCGCGGCGATCAGCAAGATCGTGGACAGGCCGATGCCGCCGATCGACGGCGCCACGTTCGTCCACTGGACACCGAGGCGCGAGACGAACCAGTAGGTGTTCGGCCCGGTCGCCGCCAGGGCGGCGACGACCAGCAGCCCGGCGAGGAAGGCGGCGCGGTTGCGTTTGGACCGCAGGACCGTCGAGCTGGTCGCGAGCGCGGTCAGTGCCGCCATCGACGCGCCGACCGCGGCGAACGCGCCGAAGTGGTGCGTCCACTTCGTCGGCGTCAGGGCCAGCAGCAGGAAGAACAGCGCGGTCGTGCCGATCAGTCGCCGCGCCGGGCCGAGCGACGCGCCGGGGATCCGGCTGCGGCGCAGCAGCATCACCAGGCACGTTGCGGTGCACAGCACGACCAGCAGCACCGGGAACCGGCGCGGCGCCGAGCCGTCCGGCAGGTCGGCGAACAGCAGCTGGTAGCGCGCGAGCTCCTGGAACCACGAGAGGTTCGGGCCCACCTGGGTGCGGATCCGGGTCGCTTCCTGCACCGTCGCGAACGTCTGGTCGGCGAACACCACGACCAGCACGAGCAGCCCGGCCGCGGCGACCGGTGCGAGGACCGGCAGCCAGCCGTGCTCGTTCGCGCGCTGGCGGATCAGCTTGAACAGCGGGCGTGCCGCGACCAGGTACGGCGCCACCGCGATCAGCCCGGTCGGCGTCGCGGCCAGGGTGAACCCGGCCGCGGTCAGGCCGAGGCACAGCGGCAGCAGCCGGCGCGTCACCAGCGTGCGCTCCACCGCGCAGATCGCCAGCAGCGAGCCGAGCGCGGCCACCGGTTCCGGGCGGACACCGTTGTTGTAGGGCATCCACCAGATCAGGAACACCGTCGCGGCGGCCCAGCTGGCCGGGCGGCTGGTGCGGATCTGGGTGCCCAGCCGCGGCATCACCTCGCGGCTGATCAGCAGCCAGCTGAGCACGCCGAGCAGGAACGACGGCAGCCGGATCCACGGCGGCACCGTGCTGACGTGCGTCATCAGCTCGAAGACGTGGTAGAACCAGCCGAACGGCGCCTCGGCGACCCCGAACCAGCGGTGGTAGTTCGTCAGGTAGCCGGTCGCCTCGGTGACCCGGGCCATGGTGAGGATGTAGCCGTCGTCGGAGGTCACCGGCCCGATGAAGACCCAGGCGCCGAGCGCGATGATCACCGTCGCGTCCCGCGCCGTCAGCCGCCACCAGCCGACCGGCGCCCAGCGCGGGGCGCGGCGCGCGAAGCCGGAGTCGCGGCGCCAGACCGCGATCAGGCAGCCGATCAGCGACAGCACGGCGAGCACGCCGACGACGATCTTCAGCGCGGTCGGCGACGTCTGGTACCGCGTGTCCGGCACGACCGAGACGTGCAGGCCGGCGATCGGGTCCTTGCTCGAGTTGATCGAGGAGTAGATGCCGACGACGCGGGGCCGGACGTCGCCGCCCGCGTGGAAGATCGGTGTCCCGGCGACGGCGAGCGTCATCTGCGTCGCGTCGACGTCCAGTTCGACGTCGCACTTTTCGGCGGGCAGCGGCTGCTGGGCGATCTGCTGGCCCTGGCTCGAGGCGAGCAGCACGCCGTTGTCGACGCGCAGCTGCAGGCCGACCCCGTTGCCGGCCTTCGGGTCGGTGCGGCCGTCCGGCACGGTGGCGAAGAGCAGGCCGGGGCCGTTCGTGCGGGCGTCGACCGAGCGGATGGCCGCGCACGGCAGCTCGGCGCGCAGGTCCTGGGCCCAGTACCCGGTCAAGGGCGCGTTGACGGAGCGGGTGTCGCTGCCGGTCGGCCAGACGACCTCCGCCGTGTCCTGCACCACCGGCAGGAAGGGGAAAGCCAGCGCGCACAAGGCCGAGAGCAACCCCAGCGCTACGGCAATCAGACGCATCGGCGCAACGCTAACGGGTCAGAGGTCGGCGGCTGACGCAGCCCCCGGATCACGCGGGGTGAATCGCCCGTGGTGTATCGCCGCGGCCAGGGGACGGCGGCTGCGCCAGCCGTGGCGCTCCAGGTCGGGCACGGTCTCCAGCTTGCTCACCGGCCCCACGCAGAGCCACGCGACCGGCCGGACGCCGTCCGGGATGCCGAGCAGCTCGCTCAGGAACGGCTCGCGGTAGAAGCTGACCCAGCCGGTGCCCAGGCCCTCCGCGGTCGCGGCGAGCCAGAGGTTCTGGATCGCGAGGCAGACCGAGTACAGGCCGGCGTCGGCGATGGCGTGCCGGCCGAGCACGTCGGGCGCGCCGCGCGCCGGGTCGTAGGTGACGACGATGCCGAGGCTCGCTTCGAGGATGCCTTCCACCTTGATGTTCGCGAACGTGCTCGCGCGGTCTTCGCCGAGCTGCCCCGCGAAGACCTCCCGTTCCTCGTGGACGTGCTTGGCGAACTTCTCGCGCGTCGCGTGGTCCTCGACCAGCACGAAGTCCCACGGCTGGGTGAGCCCGACGCTCGGTGCGGCGTGCGCGGCCTCGAGGATCCGCGTGAGCGTGGGTTCGGGGATCGGCGCGCCGGTGAACTCGCCGCGGACGTCCCGCCGCTTGCGCAGGACTTCGTAGAACTCTTCGATCATCGGTGCAGGACCCATTCGACGGCCTCGGGGACGGTTTCGGCGGTCTCCGTGTGCGGCCGGGCCGGCCGCCGGACCACCAGGACGGGCTTCCCGAGCTCGCGGGCCGCGGTCAGCTTCGCGCTGGTCTGCGCCCCACCGGAGTCCTTGGTGACCAGGACGTCGACCCGGCCGAGCAGCTCGCGCTCGGCTGCCACCTCGTACGGCCCGCGGGCGAGGAGGAGCTCGTGGTGCCGCGGGAGCGGCGGCTCGGGCGGGTCGACGCAGCGGATCAGGAACCACAGGTCGTCGAGGTGCGCGAAGGCCGGGAGGCCCTGGCGGCCGCTGGTGAGGAAGACGCGTTCGCCCAGGTCCGGCAGCCGGCGCGCGGCGTCGGCGAGGTCGTCGGCCCAGTGCCAGACGTCCCCGGGGCCCGGCCGCCAGCCGGGCCGCGCGAGCCGGAGGAGGGGTGTTTCCGTCAGCTCGGCCGCTTCCGCCGCGTTCGCGCCGATGCGCTCGGCGAAGGGGTGCGTGGCGTCCACGACGGCGTCGATCCGGTTTTCGCGCAGATACCGCGCCAGGCCCGCCGGGCCGCCGAAGCCGCCGACGCGTACTTCGCCGGCGGGAAGCCTCGGTCGTGCGACGCGTCCGGCCAGCGAAGAGACAACGCGGACTTCGCGCGCAGTGAGCGTTTCGGCGAGCTGCCGGGCTTCGCCGGTCCCGCCGAGGATCAGGATCACGAGGAACGTCCGTAGCCGACGGCCTCGCGCCAGCGGTCCAGGGTCCGCAGGTTGGCCAGGGTCTCCGCCCAGGTCAGCTCGGGCGCCTGGCGGTCTTCGACGTGCGCGGCGACGTGGTCCGCTTCGCGCGCGAAGACGCCCTGGGTGGCTTCGACCTCGATGACCTCCGGCTCGCCGCCGGCCGGGGTCAGGATGATCTGCGAGACGCCGGGCTTGCGCAACGGGTGGATCCACGCGGGCCGCGGGATGTGGATCTGCCCGTCCGAGCCGAAGACGCGGATGCCGTCCTCGCGGGTCAGCCGGATCCCGCACGAGATCGTCGCGAGGATGTCCCCGGGCAGGCGCAGCAGGCCGGTCGCCCACTCGTCGACGCCGGTGGCGGACAGGTGCGCCATCCCGCTGACCTCGGCCGGTTCGACGACTTCCTGCCCGGTCGCGGCCTGCGCGACCAGCCGCGCCAGGGACGTGCAGTAGCAGCCGACGTCGAGGATCCCGCCGCCGCCGAGCGCCGGGTCGCCGAGCCGGGCGGTCTCCTCCGGGTTGCTGTCGAAGGAGAAGGTCGTGTCCACCGCGCGGACCTCGCCGATGGCGCCGGACGAGATGAGCTCGGCCAGCCGCCGTGTCTGCGGGTGCAGCCGGTACATGAACGCCTCCATCAGGAAGACGTCGTGCGCGCGGGCGGCCGCGATCACCTCCTCGGCATCGGCCGCGGTGATCGTCAGCGGCTTCTCGCACAGCACGTGCTTGCCCGCTTCGGCGGCGGCGATGGCCCACTGCTTGTGCAGCGCGTGCGGCGTCGAGACGTACACGGCGTCGATGTCCGGGTCGGCGAGGAGCTCTTCGTAGCTGCCGTAGGCCTTCGGGATGTCGAAGCGCGTGGCGAAGTCCCGCGCGCGCCCGGCGTCCCGCGCCGCAACGGCCCCGAGGACGCCGTGTTTGCTCTCGTCGACGCCCGCGGCGAAGTGGGCGGCGATCGTCCCGGCGGCCAGCAGGCCCCAGCGCAGTTCCGTCACAACGACTCCGGTTGGTTCGCCCGGTCGCGGGCACTCGAGTAGAGGAAGCTGTCGGGGAAGCTGGTGGCGGCGAGCACCCGCCCGACGAAGATGGTGGCAGCGCGCGTCATCCCGGCTTCGCGGACCAGCGCGGGCAGCTCGCCGAGCACCCCGCGCACGACGGTTTCCCCGGCCTGGCTCGCGAGCGCGACGACGGCGACGGGACAGTCCGCGCCGTAGTGCGGCCGGAGTTCTTCGGCGACCCGCTCGACGTGGTTGATGGCGAGGTGCAGCGCGAGCGTGGCCCCGGTCGCGGCGAAGGCGGCGAGGGTCTCCCCGGGCGGCATCTTGGTCGAGCGGGCTTGCACGCGGGTGATCACCAGGCTCTGCCCGATTTCGGGCACGGTGAGCTCCCGCTTCAGCGCGGCGGCCGAAGCGGCGAAGGCGGGCACGCCGGGGACGACCGCGTAGGGCACCCCGGCCGCGTCGAGCCGCCGCACCTGCTCGGCGACCGCGCTGTAGAGCGACGGATCCCCCGAGCACAGCCGCGCGACCTCGTGCCCGGCCCGGTGGGCCTCGGCCAGTTTCGCGACGATCTGCTCGAGGCTGAGGTTCGCCGTGTCGACGAGCTCGGCCCCGGGCGGACAGTAGGCGAGCAGATCGGGCGGCGTCATGCTGCCGGGGTAGAGGCAGACACCGCACCGGGCGAGCAGGTCCCGGCCTCGCACGGTGATGAGGTCGGCGGCCCCGGGTCCGGCGCCGATGAAGTGCACGGTCATCGGTTGCTCCACTGCGTCACGACCCGAGCCGGCGTCCAGCCGGTGAAGCCGCCCAGCGGGGCCGCCTTCTCCACGCCGATCCGCAGCAGTTCGCCGCCATGCTCTTCATACGCACGCGCCAGAACCTGCTCGGCCTCCAGCGTCACCCCGTGCGCCACCACCCGGGCGCCGGTGGCCACGCACGCGTCCAGTACGCCCGGCGCCGTCACGCCGCCTCCGATGAAGACCGCGTCCGGTGCGGGCAGCGCGCTCAGCGCTTCCGGTGCTTCCCCCGCCACCACCTCCAGTTCCGGTACTCCCAGGTCCAATGCGTTCCGGGCGATCCGCTCGGCCCGCTCCGCCGAGCGTTCGATCGCGACCGCGCGGTTCAGTCCGTGCAGCCGTGACCACTCGATGCCGACGCTGCCCGCGCCCGCGCCGACGTCCCACAACAGCTCGCCGGGACTCGGCGCGAGGCGGGCCAGCGCCGACACTCGCAGGTCGCGCTTGGTCAACTGCCCGTCGTGGGCATACACGTCGTCCGGGATGCCGATCAGCGGCAACGCCGGACCCGCGCACGCCAGCGCGAACACCGTCAGCGGTCCGGGATCGCCGGCCCAGCCGTCGGAGATGCGCTCGTCGGGCCCGCCCAGGTTCTCCAACGCGATCAGCTCGCTCTCGCCGTAACCCCGCACGGTGAGCAGGGAGCGCAAAGCGGGCGCGTCGGCACCCAGGACGAGCACTCGCCGGCGCGGCGCCAGCACCCGGGCGACGCGGGCCGACGACCGGCCGACGATGGTGACCACCTCGGTCTCTTCGGCGGACCAGCCCAGCCGTGCCCGGGCCAGTGTCACCGAGGAGAGCGCAGGTAGCGCTTCGACCTCGTATCCATGGGCCACCAGTGTGGCACCCACCCCCGACAAAAACGGATCGCCGCTGGCCAGGACGCAGATCCGGGCGCCTTCGTGCTCCGCGATGACCGCGTCCAGCCCCGGCAGCAACGGCGTCGGCCACGCCTGCGCCGGGACCTCCTCGGGCAGGTAGGCCAGCTGCCGGGGCGCACCCAGCACGACGTCGGCGGCGAGCACCGCGGCCCGCGCCGGTTCCGACAGGCCGGGCCAGCCGTCGGCCCCGATCCCGACCACGGTCAGGCGGTTCGCGGAGCCCGCCTCCGCCGTGGATCGACGTGATTTTTCGCGCACGATTTCCCACCCTAAGCGAGGCGGGCGCTGTGCGATGATCGGCCGGTCGCCGACGTCAGGAGCGCTGTTGAAGCCGTACCCGTTCACCGCCGTCGTCGGGTTGCCGGACCTGCGCCTGGCGCTGGTCCTGTCCTCGATCTCGCCCGCCGTCGGCGGGGTGCTGGTGCGCGGTGAAAAGGGCACCGCGAAGTCGACCATGGTCCGCGCGCTCGCCGGCCTCCTGCCGGGCGTAGACGTCATCGACGGCTGCCGGTTCTCCTGCGATCCCGCGGCTCCCGACCCGCTCTGCCCGGACGGCCCGCACGACGGCGCGAACAGCCACCGGCGGCCCGCGAAGCTGGTCGAACTCCCGGTCGGCGCCGCCGAAGACCGCGTCATCGGCTCGCTGCACCTGGAACGCGCGCTCGCCGAAGGCGTGACGGACTTCCAGCCCGGCCTGCTGGCCGCCGCGCACCGCGGGCTGCTCTACGTCGACGAGGTCAACCTGCTGCACGACCACCTCGTCGACACGCTCCTGGACGCCGCCGCGATGGGCCGCGCCACCGTGGAACGCGAAGGCGTTTCGGTCTCGCACGCCGCGCGGTTCGTCCTGATCGGCACCATGAACCCCGAAGAGGGCGAGCTGCGGCCGCAGCTGCTGGACCGGTTCGGGCTGACCGTCGAAGTCGCCTCCAGCCGCGATCCGGAGCAGCGCGTCGAGGTCGTCCGCCGCCGCCTGGCCTACGAAGCCGATCCCGACGCCTTCGCCGCCCGGTACGCCGGCGAAGACGCCCAGCTCGCCGCGGACATCGAAGCGGCGCAACGGCTTTTGCCCGCCGTCAAGCTCCCCGACGACGCCCTGCGTCAGATCGCCGAAATCTGTGCGTCCTTCGAAGTCGACGGCATGCGCGCGGACATCGTCACGGCGCGGACGGCGGTCGCGCACGCGGCCTGGGCCGGTCGCGACGAGGTGACCACCGAGGACGTCCGCGTCGCCGCGCGGCTGGCGCTGCCGCACCGGCGCCGCCGGAACCCCTTCGACGCGCCGGGGATCTCGGAAGAGCAGCTGGAGCAGGCGCTGCAGGACGCCCAGCCGGACCCGGGGCCCGAGGACGACGGCCCCGGCTCGGGGTCGGCGCCCTCGGAGGTGCCCGAGCCGCCACAGGGCAGCGAAAACGCGCCGCAAGGCGAACCGAAGCAGCAGAGTGGCGGTCAGCAGAAGACCGTCGGGGCCGGCGAGACGTTCAAGGCCCGCGTCTTCCGCGTCAAGGGCACGGGTGAGGGCGAGCGCGGACGCCGTTCGCGCGCGATCACCGACAGCGGCCGGACGATCGGCGTCCAGCCCGCGAGCGTCCGCGAAGGCCGGCCACACCTGGTCGCGACCGTGAAAGCCGCGGCACCGCACCAGAAAGCCCGCGGCCGCACCGGCGCCGGGCTCGAACTGCGCCCGGAAGACCTGCGGTTCGCCCTGCGCGAAGGCCGTGAAGGCAACCTCGTGCTGTTCTGCGTGGACGCGTCCGGTTCGATGGGCGCGAAGGCGCGGATGCGCGAGGTCAAGTCCGCGGTCCTGTCGCTGCTGCTCGACGCCTACCAGCGCCGCGACAAGGTCGGGCTGGTCACGTTCCGCGGCGATGCGGCCGAACTCGCGCTGCCGCCGACGATCAGCGTCGACGCGGCCGCGTCCCGCCTTGAAGGCCTCCCGACCGGCGGCCGGACACCCCTGGCCGAAGGGCTCCTGGAGGCGGCGCGCGTGCTGCGCGTCGAGGAGATCCGCGACCCCCGGCGCCGCCCGCTGCTGGTCGTCGTCACCGACGGCCGCGCCACCAGCGGTCCCGACGCCGTCGCACGCGCCAAGGCCGCGGCCGGGCTCCTGGCCGGCGTCACGACGATCGTGATGGACTGCGAGAGCGGCAAGATGCGCCTCGGCCTGGCCGCCGACCTCGCCGCCCACCTCGGCGCGGAACACGTCCCCCTCGCCGACGTCGCCGCCGAATCGCTGGCGGACGCCGTCCGCGCCCGGACCGGAAGGGCCGCCTGATGCCGCAGGGCAAACCGGAAGCCGTCCCGAACGACGGCCTGACCACCCGCCAGCGCCGCAACCGGCCGCTGCTCGCCGTGCACACCGGCGAGATGAAGGGCAAGTCGACGGCCGCGTTCGGGATGGCGCTGCGCGCCTGGAACCAGGGCTGGTCGATCGGCGTGTTCCAGTTCGTCAAGTCGGCGAAGTGGCGCGTCGGCGAGGAAGCCGCGTTCCGCGCGCTGGGCAAGCTGCACGAGGACACCGGCCAGGGCGGGCCGGTCGAGTGGCACAAGATGGGCGAAGGCTGGAGCTGGGCGCGCAAGTCCGGCTCCGAAGAGGACCACGCGGAGAACGCGCGCGAAGGCTGGGCGGAGATCAAGCGCCGGCTCGCCGCCGAGACACACGACTTCTACGTCCTCGACGAATTCTCCTACCTGCTCAAGTGGGGCTGGCTCGAGGTGGACGACGTCGTGTCCACTTTGGTCTCGCGGCCCGGGCACCAGCACGTCGTCATCACCGGCCGGTACGCGCCGCCGGAGCTCGTCGAGGCCGCCGACCTGGTCGCCGAAATGACCAAGGTCAAGCACCCGATGGACGCCGGCCAGAAGGGCCAGCGGGGGATCGAGTGGTAGCGCGCGTGGTCGTCGCCGCGCCCGGTTCCGGGCACGGCAAGACCACGATCGCCGCCGGGCTGATGGCGGCGCTGCGCGCGGCCGGGCACCGGGTGTCCGGGCACAAGGTCGGGCCCGACTTCATCGACCCGGGCTACCACGCCCTCGCCACCGGGCGTCCCGCGCGCAACCTCGACCCGTTCCTGCAGGGTGAAGACGCGCTGATCCCGCTGCTGCGGCACGGTTCCCACGGCGCCGACATCGCCGTGATCGAGGGCGTGATGGGCCTGTTCGACGGGGCACTGGGCACCGAAGGCTACGCCTCGACCGCGCACGTGGCCCGGCTGCTCGACGCGCCGGTGGTGCTGGTCGTCGACGCCTCGGCCGCCTCCCGCAGCGTCGCCGCGACCGTGCTCGGCTTCGCCCACTACGACAACCGCGTGCGGCTCGCCGGCGTCATCCTCAACAAGCTCGGCTCGCAGCGCCACCTCGACGAGATCGCGTCCGCGCTGGAAGCCACCGGTGTCCCGCTGCTGGGGGCGTTGTACCGCAACGAAGAGATCCACGCGCCGAGCCGTCACCTCGGGCTCGTCCCGGCGGCGGAACGGGCCGCGGAAGCTCAGCACGTGCTGCCCGCGCTGGCCGCGTGGGTGCGGGACGGCGTCGACCTCGAAGCGATCGTCCGGATCGCTTCCGGGGCGCCGAGGCTTTCTTCACCGCCGTGGCAGCCGTCCGGTGCGGATGGTTCACCGGTGACCATCGCCGCCGCCGGTGGTCCGGCGTTCACCTTCCGCTACACCGAGAACATCGAGCTGCTGGCGGCTTGCGGCGTCGAGGTCGTGGACGTCGATCCGTTGCGGGACCAGGCTTTGCCCGACGGGTGCGCCGGCCTGTACTTCGGCGGCGGGTTCCCCGAGGTGCACGCGGCCGAGCTGTCGTCGAACACGGCGTTGCGTTCCGCGGTGGCTTCGGCCGTCCGGAGTGGAATGCCGGTGAGCGCGGAATGCGCCGGCCTGCTCTACCTTTGCCAGTCTTTGGACGGCGTGCCGATGGTCGGAGCGGTGCCCGCGGACGCCAAGATGACCGCCCGCGGCAAGCTCGGCTACCGGCGCGCGGTCGCCGTCGAGGACAACCTGCTGGCGACGGCCGGTCAGCGCGTCACGGGGCACGAGTTCCACCGGACCGAGGTGACGCCGTCGCACGGCGCTTCGGCGGCCTGGGGCTGGGACCGGCAGCTGGACGGCTTCGCGTCGCCGACGCTGCACGCGTCCTACCTGCACGTCCACTGGGCGGGGTATCCCGAGCTGGCCCAGCGGTTCGCCGCGCGGGTGCGGGCGTATGACCGGGGCTGAACCCGCCTCCGCGGGCGGCTACGACCTGCACCACCACGGTGATCGTGAGGTCGGGCCGGGGCTGGTCGACCTGGCCGTGAACGTCCGGCTGCCGCGTCCGCCCGCTTGGCTGCGAGCCGAACTGGCGTCCGCTTTGGACTCGCTGGCCGCCTATCCGTCCACAGTGGAGGCGGTGCGCGCGGTGGCCGCGCGGCACGGCCGTTCTCCCTCGGAAGTGCTGGTCACCGCGGGCGCGGCGGAGGCGTTCACGCTGCTGGCCTCGGCTTTCCGGCCGCGCCACGCGGTCGTCGTGCACCCGCAGTTCACCGAGCCGGAGGCCGCGCTGCGGGCGGCCGGGCACGCGGTCTCGCGGGTGATCCTGGCCGAGGCGGACGGTTTCGTCCTCGATCCGGCGCTGGTCCCGGCCGACGCCGACCTGGTGTTCGTCGGCAATCCGACGAACCCGACGTCGGTCCTGCATCCCGCGTCTTCGCTGCTTTCCTTGGCGCGCCCCGGCCGGCTGCTCGTGGTCGACGAGGCGTTCCTGGACGCGATCCCGGGCGAGGCCGAGAGCCTGGCCTCCGGTGTCCCCGGTGTCGTCGTGCTGCGCAGCCTGACGAAGACCTGGGGCTTGGCCGGCCTGCGGGCGGGCTACGTGCTCGCTCCGGCGGATGTCGTCGAGCGGCTGCGGGCGGTGCAGGTGCCGTGGTCGGTGTCGACGTTGGCCGGCGTGGCGACCGTGGCGTGCTGCCGGCCGTCCGCGGTGGAGGAAGCGGAAAAGCTGGCGATCGCGGCGGAGTCGGACCGCGAGTACCTGGTGTCCGGCCTGACGGCGGCGGGCGTGCCGGTGCTGGGCGACCCGCGCGGCCCGTTCGTGCTGGTACGCGTCCCTGACGGGGCTTCCCTGCGCGCGCGCCTGCGTGAAGCGGGCTACGCGGTGCGGCGGGGGGACACGTTCCCCGGCCTCGGCCCGGACCACCTGCGGCTGGCCGTCCGCGACCGCGCGACCACGGACGCGTTCCTGGCGGCTTTGCGCGAAGTTTCGTAAACACCGACAGGGGGTTGTCGCCACCGCCGCCGAAACTGGGTGCACACCGGGAAACACCCGGCGTGGCAGCGGAAGGAACGACATGCCCGGATTCAACGACGTCGCCTGGTTCGAGATCGGTGCCGCGGACCCGGCGGCCGCCGAACGGTTCTACGGTGAGGTGTTCGGCTGGAAGATCGCCCAGGACTCGTCGGCCAGCACCGACCCGGCCTACCGGGTGATCGACACCGGCGGCTCGCGCGGCGGCCTCTCCGCGGGAACGGCGGACTACGCGGTCTTCACGGTGCTGGTCGAGGACGTCGACGCCACCTGCCGCCAGGTCGAGAAAGCCGGCGGGCGGGTGCAGCGGCCACCGAGCGTCAACCCGGTCGGCGTGACGTTCGCGCACCTGCTCGACCCGGCGGGCAACCACTTCTCCGTGTTCACCCCGCCAAAGTGAGCTGATCGACGTCGCCGTACGGGATGTCGAGGTCCTCGGGCCGCAGGCGGCGAAGCGGCGGCACCTCGGCGGTCACGGAGTAGGAGACGATCCGGTCGGTGCGAAACGCCCGGATCTCCCGGCGCAGCCGGCACCAGGCGATGAGGTACCAGTGTTCGGGCTTGCCGACGTAGCCGAGCGGCTCGATCTCCCGCCGCGTGGCGGTGCCCGCGCGGTCGGTGTACCGGATGCGCAGTACCCGGCGGATACCGAGCACGTGCGGCATCGGCGGAACGGGCCCGGCGCCGAGCAGGTGGACACAGGCGGCGAGGTTCTGCGCCGCGTCCGCGTCCTCCCGCCGCATCGCGGCGACCAGCTTGCGCAGCGCCGAGCGCCCTTCCGCCCGGAAGGGAGTGGCGTCGAGGTGTTTGAGCGCGAGTGCCATGGCGACGGCCTCGCCGGGCGTCAGGTTGACCGGCGGCATCGTGTGCGCCTTGTCGAGGCAGTACCCGCCGGTGCGGCCGACCTCGGCATAGATCGGCGTGCCGGACTGCTGCAGAGCGCTGATGTCCCGTTCGACGGTGCGGACGCTGACCTCGAACCGCTCCGCGAGCCAGCGCGCACTGCGTGGCCGCGGCGCGACGGCGCGCAGTTCTTCGACAAGGGCGTAGAGACGATCGGTCCGGTTCACGCGGATCACTGTAAGGAGGGGGTATGACAGTTTCGGTCGCTTGCGGGGGTGAGTGACGACAGCGTCGTCGTTCTTTCGACCTGTCGAAACATGACCACCGTGTCGTCGTCGAGCAGCGCGGGCCGCGCCGGGGCATGCCAGGCGCTCCACTCCGGATCGGTCGTCGGCGCCGTAGCGGCTGACCACGGCGGCCGGAGCGCGTTGGCTTCGCCTGAGCGGTGACGACGTTGTCGGCTGCGGGCAGCACGACGGCGGCGTCCACGTTCGGGATTCAGGGGTCGGCAAGGTCTGGAACACGGGGGTGTGCTCTGAATCTTCCGCCCGGACGGCATGAGGTTCGGCTAAACCTTCTGCGCGGCTGGAGCGTTTCCCGCTCGACTCGACCGGGAGACCAGGGAGGAAACTCATGGCGAAGATCAAGAAGTGGACCACACCGGCTGCATTGGTGCTAGCGGCCGGAGCAGCAGTGGCCGTCGCGCCCGCGGCGTCGGCGCACGATGCCATCGGCTCGATCAACAACTGCAACGGCCGGTGCGGCTACGGTGGTGTCACCAACAATCACACCCGGGTCTACTCCTGCGACACCAAGAGTGACGGCTACGGCTTCCGGACAGACTACATACTGCGCAACGGCGCCAGGGGCTACGTCGACGACGCCAACGGCAGTGACTCGGGGTGCAGCGCTGTGATCCCCGGGACAGCGAGCAACCCGGTCGTGTACTTCCTGGTCAGCTGGAAGCGCACGGGGGACTGGGTCTCGGCGGGGTGGTTCGACGCCTGATCAGCATCCTGATCGTCACTGTCACTGACGCGGCCGTGGAACGGGTGCCTTTCGCCGTGGCCGGCCGCCTCGAGCCCTGCGGCGGGTGATCGCCGCACCAGACGAGTAAGTCCTGAGTTCAGGCGGTGTCTCGAGACGGGTGAAGGGTGTTCAAGATCCGTTGGTGACGGCAGACCTGAACACCCTTCTCACCGCACTCTGCGTCAAGATCGATGACCACCTCGTCGAGCTCGCCCGGACCGGACGACCGCCGCATCGCCCAACGCCTGCTCGCCTTCACCCCGGCCATCCGGCACAACCACCCCACCGGCCAACCCATCACCCGATCACTGACCGCCCACGACCACTGACCGAGTTACACATCAATCGTCCAGGGGGACAATGCGAGCAGAGCGGCCGCGACGGCGGCTTCGACACCGGCGCCGAGGACGTCGCCGGTGATGCCGCCGAGCCGTTTGGTGCACCGCCACAGGAGCGCGCCGGTGACGGCGTAGGCGAGGCCGACCGCGAGCGGCCCACGCCACCACGGCAGCCCGGGCAGCAGCACCGCCAGCCCGGCGGCGGCCACGCCCACAGCGATCGCGGCGGCGCGGGGCACCGAGCCGGCGACGGTGGCACCGAGCCCTTCCGGCCGGGCTGTCGGAACGCCCCGCGCGCACGCCATGGAGAGCGTGCACCGGCCGACGAGCACGCCCGCGGCCGCCGTGAACGGGCTGGCGGCGGTCAGGGCACCGACCTGGACGAGGAGGACCAGGACGAGGGTGGCGACTCCGGTGGGCCCGGAGTCCCCGCGGCGCATGACGTCGAGGGCCTTGGCGCGGTCGTAGGAGGCGCCGAGGCCGTCGGCGGTGTCGGCGAGCCCGTCGAGGTGCAACCCCCGGCTGCCGAGCGCGACGGCCCCGAGGGCGAGCGCCGCGGTGGCGAGCGCGGGCAGCCCGACGGCGGAACCGGCCCAGACGATCCCTCCGGCGGCAGCGGCCAGCGGCAGCGCGGCAAGGGGAGCGAGCAGCATGGCCCGCCCGGCAACCCGCCGATCGATGACCCGCGGAGCGGGAACCGGCACGGTGGTCAGCGTCCCGACGGCCATCCGCACGGCGTCAATCCACCGGCTCACGACGGGTTGTCCACAGCTATGCCGGCGACGGCGGAGTTGGGGACAGATCGCCGAGCGGTGATCTTGCCGGCCGGGGAGCCGACGGAACGGACCTGGGACGGACGAGTGGCGCGTTCGACCAGGCGGCCGATCGCGCAACGATGGTGAACGCCCATGATCAGGCCGCCTTCGCCGTGCCCCGGCACCGCCCGATCCGCCGTCACGGGTGGCCGGTCGCCGATCATGACCATCGGGGCTGCTTTTTCACGCCAGGTCGGCCAGCAGGCCCATGTCGGCCAAGATCGCCCGGGCCGCTCGCAGGGTCGGCACCGCCTGGACCGCGCCGCTGCCTTCGCCGAGCCGCAGGCCGAAGTCCAGGATCGGCTCCAGGCCCAGTGCCTTCAACGCGAACGCCTGCGATGGTTCCGTCGAACGGTGCCCGGCCAGCCACCACTGCTCCGCCCCCGGCGCGATGTCCCGCGCCACCAGCGCCGCCGCCCCGGAGAACACCCCGTCCAGCAGCACCGGAATTCCCAGCACCGCCGCCTGGACCAGGAAGCCCGCCGTCGCGGCCACGCAGGCGCTGCCCAGCGCCGTCAGCCTCTCGAACGGGTCCTCCGTCCGGCCCGCCGTCCGCGTCAACGCCGCCGCGACCGCCGCCGTCTTGCGCTCCAAGCCCGCCGCGTCGACTCCCGTTCCGGTGCCGACCACCTCCGCCGCCGGCAGTCCCAGCGAGGCCGCCACCAGCGCCGCGCACATCGCCGTGTTGCCGATTCCCATGTCGCCCGGGATCAGGACGTCCGCCTCGCGTTCCTCCAGGGCGATCGCCCGGCCCGCTTCGAACGCGGCCTGGGCTTCGCCCGGCAGCAACGCGTCCTCGACGTCGATCGAGCCCGAACCGCGGCGGATCTTGTGCGCCATCACCGACGCCGGCACGTCCGCGCCGTCCCAGTCGACGCCGATGTCCGCGACCCGCACGCGCGCCCCGACCTGGGCGGCCAGCACGTTCACGCCGCTCTTGCCGGCCAGGAACACCCGCACCATCGCCGCGGTCACCTCGCGTGGGTACGCCGAAAGCGCCGACACGCCGTGGTCGCCCGCGAAGACGACCACGCGGACGTCGTCCAGCGGGCGCGGCGGGACGGTGCCGTGCGCCCCCGACAGCCAGGCCGCGATCTCCTCCAGCCTGCCCAGCGCGCCGAGCGGCTTGACCAGGCCGTCGAGCCGCGCCAGTGCGGCGGTGCGGGCGGCGGGGTCGGGCACGGGTACGTCGAACACGGGCGCCTCCTGGCTACAGGTCGAGCGCCCGGCCCGCGACGACCAGCACGACCCGGTCGGCGTCGGCGGACACCCGGTTGTTGAGTGCGCCCAGCACATCACGGAACAGCCGTCCGGACGACGTTGCGGGCACCACACCGCTGCCGACCTCGTTGCTCACCGCGACCACCGGCACGCGCGCCGCGGCCCACGCGGCCAGGAAGTCCTCGAGCCGGTCGTCCAGGCGGTGCTCCCAGCCCGGCTTCTGCCGCCACGCGCCGACGTCGTCCAGCACGCGGGACAGCCAGGTGCCGAGGCAGTCGATCAGCAGCGGCTCGGTCGCCGTGCGCAGGATGCCGGCCAGGTCGGTGGTCTCGACGGTCTTCCAGTTCGCCGGCCGCCGCGCCTGGTGCGCGGCCACCCGCGCGGCCCATTCGGGGTCGTCTTCGCCCGCGGGCAGGCCGGGCGCGACGTAGATGAGGTGTGGGTGGTGGGCGACGAGCCGCTCGGCGTGCCGTGACTTCCCCGAGCGGACGCCGCCGAGGACCAGCACCTTGCCTTCGTCGCGCCCGTACCGGCGGAGGGCGCGAGCCATGGTTTCGAGATACCCGGCGAGCCGGTGCGTCAGCCCCGCCGACGGACGTTTCTTCGCGGAGGCGGCATTGGGCCCCGCCGACGTACGCTTTCCCGCGGAGGCGGCATCGGACACAGTCATACCCGGCATTCTGGTGCACGCGCTACCGTGCGCCACGTGCCACTCCGTCTAGGGACAACCGCGGCCGGACTCGTGACCGGATACGTAACCGACGCTCTGTTCGGTGACCCCCGAACGGGCCATCCCGTCGCTCTGTTCGGGACTGCCGCGGCCCGTCTCGAACACCGTCTGTGGGCTGATTCGAAACCGCGTGGAGCCGCGTACGCAGCGCTGTGCACCTTCGGCGCCGTCGGCCTCGGCGTCGCGCTTCAGGCAGCGACACGGCGTCGTCCCTTCGCGCGCTTCTTCCTCACCGCCGCGTCCACGTGGGTGGTACTCGGCGGACGCGGCCTCGCCGCCGAAGGCACCGAAATGGCGCGCCTGCTCGAAGCGGGCGAAGTGCCCGAAGCACGTCAGCGGCTCTCGCACCTCTGCGCGCGCGACGCAACAACCCTCGACTCCGCCGAGCTGACCCGCGCGGCCACCGAATCGATCGCCGAGAACACCTCGGACGCCGTGGTCGCGCCCCTGTTCTGGGGAGCCGTCGCCGGGATGCCGGGCCTGCTCGGCTACCGCGCGCTCAACACGCTCGACGCGATGGTCGGGTACCGCTCGCCGCGCTACCGCCGCTTCGGCTGGGCCGCGGCGCGCGCCGACGACGTCGTCAACCTGGTGCCGTCGCGGATCGGGGCGGCGCTCACGGCGTTGTGCGCGGGCGGCCGGGCCCGGGAGTCCTGGCGGGTGTGGCGCCGCGACGGCGGCCGACACCCGAGCCCCAACGCGGGCCAGGTGGAAGCGGCGTTCGCGGGCGCGCTGGACATCCGCCTCGGCGGGACGAACAGCTACGGCGGCGAGGTGGAGAGCCGGGCCCGCCTCGGCGAAGGCCGCGACCCGGAGCCGAAGGATCTGCGCCGGGCGGTGCGCTTGTCCCGGCTGGTGGGCGTGGCCGCGGTGACCATCGCCGCCGTCGCAGCCCCCGCCACCCGGCGGTTCCCAGGAGTGGTTGCCGCACCTCGGTGTTCTGGAGTTGTTCATGCGTAGCCCGGATCGAGACCGTGCCTTCGGGAGTCCCGACCGGCGAGCCGAGCGGCGTGGCAAATTTCCCGCGCGAGCGGCCGCCGCGGTACCGGAGATCGCCGCCGTCGCAGCCCCCACCACTCCCTGGGGGGCGGCCCCTGTCCAGTCTATCGGTCCCCGGCGGGGGAAAGACTCCGCTCGGCGATCTGTGGACAACTCCGCCCGCCCCGGCCTGGCTGTGGACAACCGGCGATGAGCGGGCTGCTCGTCGCCGGGACGACGTCCGATGCCGGGAAGAGCCTGGTCACCGCCGGGATCTGCCGGTGGCTTGCGCGCCGGGGGGTGCGGGTGGCGCCGTTCAAGGCGCAGAACATGTCGAACAACTCCATGGTCTGCGCCGACGGTTCCGAGATCGGCCGCGCCCAGTGGGTGCAGGCGCGGGCCGCCGGGGTGGAACCCGAAGCGGCGATGAACCCCGTGCTGCTCAAGCCGGGCAGTGACCGGCGCAGCCACGTCGTCGCGCTCGGGAAGCCGTTCGGCACCCTCGAAGCGGGGGAGTACGCCACCGGCCGGGCCGGGCTGGCCGAGATCGCCTTCGGTGCGTTCGACGACCTCAGCGCGCGCTTCGACGTCGTCGTCTGCGAAGGCGCCGGCAGTCCGGCGGAGATCAACCTGCGCGGCGGCGACTACGTCAACATGGGGCTCGCCCGGCGGTTCGGGCTGCCCGTGCTGGTCGTCGGCGACATCGACCGCGGCGGCGTGCTCGCGGCGATGTTCGGCACCCTCGCGCTGCTGTCCGCCGAGGACCAGGCCCTGGTCGCGGGCTGGGTGGTCAACAAGTTCCGCGGCGACGTCGGCCTGCTGCGGCCGGGCCTGGACAGCCTCGAAAAGATCACCGGACGGCCGGTGCTGGGTGTGCTGCCGTGGCTGGACCGGGTGTGGATCGACTCGGAGGACGCCCTCGCCGTGGCGGGCTGGCGCCGCGAAACCCCCGGTGGTGGCCTCGGCGTGGCGGTCGTCTGGTTCCCGCGCGCGTCCAACGCCACCGACGTCGACGCGCTGGCCGCCGAGCCCGGGGTCACGGTGACGCTCACCGCCGACCCCGATGTCGTCGCGGCGGCGGACGTCGTGGTGCTGCCCGGATCGCGCGCCACCGTGGCCGACCTGGCCTGGCTGCGGGAGCGCGGCCTCGACACGGCGGTGGCGGCCCGGGCCGCCGCGGGGCGGCCGGTCCTCGGCATCTGCGGTGGCTACCAGATGCTCACCGAGTCCATTGTGGACGAGGTCGAGTCGGGCGCCGGTGAGGTTGCGGGCCTCGGCCTGCTGCCCGGGCGGGTGACGTTCGCCGCGGAAAAGGTGCTCGCCCGGCCGGCGGGGACGTGGCGCGGCCACCCGGTGGACGCCTACGAAATCCACCACGGCTCGGTGACCGCCACGACCCCGGCGGAGTCCTTTCTGGACGGTCGGCGCGCGGGAGCGGTCTGGGGCACGATGTGGCACGGCGCCTTCGAGAACGACGCCTTCCGCCGCGCGTGGCTCGCCGAAGCAGCGGTGCAGGCCGGAACCACGTGGGCCCCGGCGCCGGACGCGCCCGGGTTCGCCGACCTGCGCGAGGAAATGCTGGACAAGCTCGCGGACGCGGTCGACGAGCACCTGGACACGGCGATGCTGCGGACGCTGCTGGAGCGCGGGGCACCGCCGGACCTGCCGTTCGTGCCGCCGGGGGCGCCTTAGCCGAGCCGGGGAACGGGAGTGCCTGCGGGCCGGGCCATTCGGCCGGAGCTCTTGCTCGCCGGGATCGCCACCTCGGCTGAGGGCTTGCCTGCCGGGGTTTCGCTTCAGGTGGGCGCCTTGCCGCCGGCAGCTCCGCTTCGGGTGGCGCCTTGCCGCAGGCAGCTCCGCTTCGGCCGGAGCCGGAGCCGGAGCGGGAGCCGGAGCACGACCGCGGGCGGCAGAAGCGGTCCGCGGCCGGGCCGGCGATCGTTCAGGCGGCGACCGCGGTCCGGCGGGTCAGTGTCTTCTCCGCGAACGCGCCGAACGTCAGGCCCAACGCCAGCCACAGCGTCACCTGGGTGCCGACCGATGCCGTCCGGAAGCTCCACAGCGTCGAGGCCGGGAACGTGGCCGGGACCTCGTCGACCACCGGCATCAGCCAGGCCACGACGCCGATCACGGCGAGGTAGCCCGCCGCCGCGAGGAGGAAGCCGGTCCAGGCTCCGAGGCGGTCCGCCAGCTTGCGGCCGAACACCGTTGCGAAGATGCCGGCGAGCAAGGAGACCGCGACGAAGCCGAAGTACAGCTCGGTCCGGGAACCGATCGTGCCCGGCCGGCCCACCGCGGGCGGGTTGGCCGGGTACTTCAGGAACGGCACCAGGAACACCACGGTGAACGCGCCCGCGGTGAGCAGCAGCGCCGTCACCCGGGGCCGCAGCGAACCGAGCCGTCCCTGGGCGAACGCGAAGGCCAGCGACAGCAGGCCGCCGATCGCGACGCCGTAGACGAGCACGCCGGTCAGCAGCCCGAGCGTGCTCTGGATGTCCCGGGGGACGAGCTCTTCCTCCTCCGAAGAAGGAGCAGCAGGAGCGGATGCGTCGTGGGAGTGCGAGTGGCCGCCGGACTCCTCGAGCCCGATGGCGGCGTTCACCGATGGCTCACCGAAGGCGTAGGCGAACCCGAACGCGAGCACGCCGGCGATCAGGCCCGCGAGCATGCCGCGGACCAGCAGGGTTTTCATCATGGGAGCGCAGGCCTGCCGATCAGTGGCAGGGGAAGGCCAGCAGGTGCCGGCCGTCGTGCACGAACTCGTGGACGTAGGAGTTCGCGAATACCGCGGTGGCGCCCTGCTCGGCGCTCACGAAGTAGAGCGCGATCAGGGCGAGGAGCACCACGAACACCGCCCACGGCACGATCTCACGGATCGGAATGCGGATCGGGAGCGGAACGGCGGGAGCTGCCGTCTGGGTCATGGGTGGCCTCCTCGGGCTTTCGCGGCCTCATCGGGGTCGATCACGAGGATCCGGGTCTGGCTTCCCCCTGGCGGGGGTCACAGTGGCGCGACCGCGCGGACTTGCACCGCGTTCCGGAATCTCCTCGTCTGGCCGGTTGAGCGTAGGTCCGCCGTTTGGGCCGCGTCAATGTGACAATGCCGCGGTGACTCGAATGGTGGCCGCCCTCGATGTGGGCGGGACGACGATCAAGGCCGCGTTGCTCGACGAGCAGTTGCAGCCCAAGGCGGCACTGCGCGCGGAGACGGCCCGCAGCGCGGACGGGACGGCGCTGGCCGCGCAGACCGCGGACATCGTGGCCGCGCTGGCCGAGCAGGCGGGGACCGGGCGACCCGCGGCGGTGGGGGTGGTGGTGCCGGGGATCGTCGACGAGGAGACCCGCGTCTGCCACTTCTCGGCCAACCTCGACTGGCGCGAAGTCCCCTTCGGTGAGCTCCTGGAAGACCGGCTCGGGCTGCCCGTCGCCTTCGGGCACGACGTCACCGCGGGCGGTATCGCCGAGTTCCGGGTGGGCGCCGGCCGTGGGGCGACGAACGCGGCGTTCATCCCGGTCGGCACCGGAATCGCCGCCGCGCTGCTGCTGGACGGCCGGATCCACCGCGCGCACGGGCAGGCCGGCGAGGTCGGGCACATCGACGTCGGCCACGCCGGCAAGTGCGGCTGCGGCGCGACCGGCTGCCTGGAGGCGATCTCGTCGGCGGCCGCGATCGCCCGCCGCTACACCGAGCGCACCGGCCGCCCGGCCGACGGCGCCCGCGAGGTCGTCGAGCTGGCCCGCCACGGGGACGAGGTCGCGGTCGCCGTCGTCCAGGACGCGCTCGACGGGCTCGGCCACGGGATCCGGACGCTGCTGACGCTGCTCGGCCCGGAGGTGATCGTCCTGGGCGGCGGCCTGTTCACGGCGGCCGACTACGTGCTGGAGCCGGTGCGCGAGTGGCTGGCCGCGCACCTGACGTTCCAGAAGATGCCGGAGCTGCGGATCGCCGAACTGGGCGACGAAGCCGGGCGGCTGGGCGCCGGGCTGCTGGCCTTCGACCTGCTCGAAGCCCCGGGCTCAGGCCGCTGACCGGAGCCCGACGGGACGACGCCGGAGAGCGGTCTCCAGCAACGCCGGGGGCCGGTACTCCTGGTCGAGCGCGGTGACGTCGGTGCCCGGCGGGACGATCTCGTCGATCCGGTCCATGACCTCGTCGGACAGTTCGACGTCGGCCCCGGCCAGAAGGTCGTCGAGGTGGGCCATCGTGCGCGGGCCGAGGAGCGCGGCGGTGACGCCCGGGTGGGCGACGGCGAACGCCATCGCCAGGTGGGTCAGGGGCAGGTCGGCCTCCTGCGCCAGCGGGACGAGTTGTTCGACGACGTCGATGCGGCGTTCGTCGGAGAGGTGGCGGGAGAACCGGACGCGTTTGAGGTCGTTGCCACCGCCCTTGCGCACCCGGCCGGTCAGCATGCCCTGGGCGAACGGACCCCACACCAGGACGCCCATGCCGTACTCCTGCGCGATCGGCAGGACCTCCCGTTCGATGCCGCGGTTCAGGATCGAGTACGGCGGCTGCTCGGTGCGCAACCGCTGCACCCCGGCGCGTTCGGCGACCCACCGGGCCTGGACGATCATGGAGGCGGGCGTCGTCGAGGAACCGATCACGCGCACCTTGCCCGCCCTGACGAGGTCGGTCAGGACGGACAGGGTCTCCTCCAGGTCGGTGTCCGGGTCGGGCCGCTGGAGCTGGTAGATGTCGATGTAGTCGGTGCCGAGCCTGCGCAGGGAGTTCTCGACGGCGGTGGTGATCCAGCGGCGGGAGCCGCCCTGCTGGTTGGGCCCCGCGCCCATGGGCATGCCGACCTTGGTGGCCAGCACCACCTCGTCGCGGCGGCCCTTCAGGGCCTTTCCGACGATGTCTTCGGCGTCGGCGTAGCGGTCGGCGGTGTCGATGAGGTTGATCCCGGCGTCGATCGCCTTGTGGATGATCCGGACCGACTCATCCGGCTCGTTGCCCATCTGGCCGGCGAACATCAACGTGCCGAGTGCGTAGGGGCTGACCTCGATCCCGGTCCGCCCGAGCTTGCGGTACTTCATCAACGTGCTCCTTCGGTGCCGGCCGGCGGGTGGCTCCCGCCGGCCACCGGCCGTCGGCCGGTACGTCCACCTTCAACGAGCCCCCGGGGAATCGACCAGTACCCGCCGCAGCCGGTGGATCCGCAGTACCACGACGGGACGCGGCCGGCCGCCGATACTGGGGAGATGACCGGAACCACGGATCTCGGCCGGGCCTTGCACGCTTGGCGGGATCGCACGAAACCCGCGGAGGTCGGCCTGCCGGGCGACGAACACCGGCGCGCGCCAGGCCTGCGGCGTGAGGAGCTCGCCCTGCTCGCCGGCCTGTCCGTCGACTACATCGTGCGGCTCGAACAGGGCAGGTCGACCAATCCGTCCCCGCAAGTACTGTCCACGCTGGCTCGGGCGTTGCGGCTGACGACGGCGGAGCGGGAGCACCTGTTCGTGCTCGCCGGTCAGCCACTGCCCGGCCCGGGGCAGGTGTCCGACCACGTGCCCGCAGGCGTCCAGCGTCTGCTGGACCGGCTGACGAGCACACCACTGAGCGTGTACGACGCCGCGTGGAACCTCATCACGTGGAATCCGCTGTGGGCCGCGCTGTTCGGCGAACCGCCCACACCACACGACTTCAGGAGGAACGCGGTGTGGTGGTCCTTCGTCGAACCCCCCGCCGGATACCCCCAGGCAGTGAGCCGGGAGACGGGATACCGCACGGCCTTCGTGTCCGACCTGCGAGCGGGGTCGGCTCGCTATCCGAAAGACGCCGGCCTGGCCGCCCTGATCGACGAGCTCCGAACCCGCAGCGGTGACTTCGCGGCGCTGTGGGACTCCGGCGTGGTGGGCGTGCACGAGCCCCTGACCAAGACGGTCCGGCACGCGAGCGTCGGTGAGATCACCCTCGACTGCGACATCCTCGCAGCACTCGGGACCGACCTGCGGATCATGGCCTTCACCGCGCCGGAGGGCAGTGAGACCGCCGAGCGGCTGCGGCTGCTGGAGGTCATCGGCGTCCAGGCGCTGACGGGAGCCGGCACGGACACATGATCGGCGAGCATCATCGCTGCGCGGGCAATCAACGCCTTCCGGCCACCACCCCGGTCCGAGGTGGTGGCCTCCGGCTCGGTCAGAGTGAACGCAGGAAGGCCAGCGACGGCATGAAGAAGTACTCGCCGCCGCGCAGTGTCACCGCCTGCGGCACCGGGCCGGCCGTCCGCTGCGCGGAGCCACCCCAGTCCACGGTGTACTCCGACGACTCGCGCACGCCCTGGCCGATCACCGGGTCCAGCCCCGGCGTGACGCCGTCGACGATCGGGAAGCCCGGGTTGTCCGCCCAAGCCGCCTGCGTGAACTCGAACTGGTTGCCCAGTCGTGAGTTGAAGGCCATGAACAGCAGCCCGATCCCGCCGCTCGGCCGCGCCGCGGGCGGCACGTCGGCGTTCGGGTCGTCCGGGCGCTCCCCGTACGTGACGCCCCGGCGGGCCATCAGGTGGCGCCGCTCGTCGGCCGGCTCCTCGGCGCCGCCGGAACCACGCGGGTTCGTCTTGCGGATGTGCGCCTGGAACGGACACTTCAGCGCGGCGCGGTCGCTGTCGTAGGTGAAGTTGTTCGACACCGGGCTTTCCGCGCCGTCTTCCCGCTGCGTGGTCAGCGGCGTGCCGTCCTCGAAGCGGCCGATGATCATCGCCCCGGCCCGTTCGCGGTCTTCGCCGGCGAGGCCGAGCGTGTCGGCCAGATCCGCTTCGGCCTGCTTGAACCGCCGGACGTTCTGTTCCAGTTTGCGGAAAACGAAATAGCTGCCGAAATGCACGCCGGGATCCGGTGCCGCGGTGTCGGGAACCAGCACCTGCTCGAGCGGCGCCGCCGGATTCCACACGTTGATGCCGTCGGTGTTGTTCTTCTCCGCGTCGATGTCTTCGGTCAGGAACAGCGGCTGGCTGCGGCCGTCGACGTACCCGAAGTGCTCGATGCCCTCGCCGCGCGCGTTGACCCGGCCGAGGCCGGTTTCCTCCGCGAGCACCGTGGCCGAATCCGGCAGCAGACCGAGGATTTCGTTGCGACGGGCGGTCATTGTTTTGTCGGTGGCGTCCCCGACGAGCACGACGGCGTGGATTTCGCCGCGGTAGCCAGGATCGAACGTCGAGCGCGGCGGGTCGTTCAGCCGCTGCCGCGTGCCCGCTGCCGTCATCCCGCGCCGGAACGCCTCGTCCTGCGGGAAGTTCTCGACGCCGAGAGCGCGGTAGCCGGCCGCGGTGAGCCCGACGCCGACGTACGGCGTTCCCGCGCCGGCGGCGGCCTTGAACGCGCTCACCTCGTCGAGGTGTGCCTTGGCGGACTTCATCTTCCCGGTGACCGAGACGAGGAAAGCACGCGCCTCCGCCGCGTCGCCGAAGGCGAGGAACAGGGCGGACAGGTGATCGCGGACGTGGGCCTTGAGGATGTTCGGCTGCAGTTCGCCGAGCATCGTCGCGGCATCACCGCTCGCCGTGGTCCAGGACAGCGTGGTGGACAGATCGACACTCATTCGGGTCCCCTCCCGTGTGAAAAGCCCGCCTCTCGGCGGGCACCCGGCCGACCGGAATCCCCCCTCGGCCGACCGGGTCCCCTGACTACAGAATGCAGTGCCGGAGGCGGCCGGTGCCACCCGGTTGCCGGTTTCACACGAAAGATTAAGTTGAGCGCGAAATAGTTTCCGGCCGGAAAGAATCGGCGTCCGGGCGGTGCCGGCAAATGATGATCGTGGAATGCGACACGCTCTCCTGGCAAAGGCGGGCCGAGGGCGGCTCGAGGTGGGTCAGCCGAGGGTGGAGGTGGCCGCCAGCAACTCGTCCAACGCCTCGTGGACCAGTTCGGCGAACGGCCGCTCGCTGCCGGGCGCGACCCAGCGGGCGAAGCCCGTCGAGAAGGCGAGGCCGCCTATTTCGGCGGCGAGGCGGGCTGTCGGGTCCGGGACTCCGCGCGCGCCCAGGGCGTCGGCCATCGCGGCCCGCAACGTCGCGAGCTTCAGCAGTTCGCGCTCGTGCAGGTCGCGGTGGCCGGCGACCACCGCCTTGACCTGGCGCGCCCGCTCCCGGCGCTGCGGCCCGAACGGGGTCGTGGCGGCCGTCAGCGCCGCCGCGATCGCCTCCATCGGGGTCGCCGAGGCCGGGGCGCCGGCGATCGCCTCGGCGAACATCCGGCTCAGCAGCTCTTGGCCGGCGAAGAGCACTTCGCGCTTATCGCTGAAGTGACGGAAGAAGGTCCGCTTCGTCAGCCCGGCCCGCTCCGCGATCTCGGCGACCGTGACGCTGTCGTACCCCCGCTCGCCGAACAGGTCGAGCGCGGCGTCGAGCAGTCGCTCGCGCGTGTTCGGCTCCCAGCGGCTCATGCCCCCAGCCTAGGCGATGACACCGGGTGTCATCGCGGTGCTATGGTGATGACACCAGGTGTCATCACTAAGGGAGAAGCTCATGCGTGTGTTCGTCACCGGCGCGTCCGGCTGGATCGGCCGGGCCCTCGTGCCCGAACTCCTCGACGCGGGCCACGAAGTCCTCGGGCTCGCGAGGTCGGACGAAGCAGCCGGCACCGTCGCCGCGATGGGCGCCGACGTCCTCCGCGGCGACCTCACCGACCTCGAAGTCCTGGAAAAGGGCGCGGAAAGCGCCGACGGCGTCGTCCACCTCGCCTTCGGCCACGACTTCAGCCGGATGGACGCGGCGATCCGGACCGACGCGGCCGCGGTCGACGCCATGAGCGCGGTGCTGGCCGGCAAGTCCTTCGTCGCCGCCTCGGGGACGCCGATGGTGCCCGGCCGCCCGTCGACCGAGGAGGACGACTCCGTCTTCGCGGGGCCGGTGGCCGGCCGGGGGGACATCGCCAGGGCCGTCCTCGCGACGGCGGACCGCGGTGTCCGCGCGTCCCTCGTCCGGCTGCCGCGTTCGGTGCACGGCGAAGGTGACGCCCACGGCCTGATCGCCCGCCTGGTCGCCCTCGGCCGCGAGAAGGGCATCGCGGCTTACGTCGGCGACGGGACGCAGCGCTGGCCCGCGGTCCACGTCCTGGACGCGGCACACCTGTTCCGGCTGGCGCTCGAGCAGGCCCCGGCGAAAGCCGTGCTGCACGCGGTCGGTGACGAAGGCGTGCGGATCCGCGACGTCGCCGAGGTGGTCGGCCGTCGCCTCGATCTGCCGGTCACTTCGGTGACCGCCGAAGAGCTCGGCTTCCTCGGCGCGATCCTGGCGTTCGACCAGCCGGCGTCGGCGAAAACGACCCGGGAGCTGCTCGGCTGGCGGCCCACGCGGCCGGGGCTGCTGGCCGACCTCGAGCAGGGGTACTACGGCTGAGCGGTGGTGCAGCGCCGGCGGAGGTGGCGACGATGACACCTCCGCCGACGCCGGGTCCTACGCGATCGGCCGGTCCGTCGGCGCGATCGGGCGGGGCAGGACGTCGCGGCCGGTCAGGTACGCGTCGACGCCGGCCGCGGCGCTGCGGCCCTCCGCGATCGCCCACACGATCAGGGACTGGCCGCGGCCCATGTCGCCGGCCACGAACACGTTGTCCAGGCTCGTCTTGAACGCCTTGTCGCGCGCCACGTTGCCGCGCGCGTCCAGTTCGACGCCGAGATCCTCGAGCAGGCCCTTCTTCTGCGGTCCGAGGAAGCCCATGGCGAGCAGGACCAGCTGCGCCGGCAGCTCGCGTTCCGAGTCGGGCACCGGGACGAACTTGCCGCCCTCGTTGCGGACCTCGACCAGCTTCAACGCCCGCACGCGACCGTCGGAGTCACCCACGAACTCCTGCGTGTTCACCGCGTAGAGCCGCTCGCCGCCTTCTTCGTGCGCCGAGGACACCCGGTAGATCATCGGGTACGTCGGCCACGGGTGAGCGTCCGAACGCGCCTCGGGCGGCTTGGGCATGATCTCCAGCTGCGTCACCGAACGCGCGCCCTGGCGGTGCGACGTCCCGACGCAGTCCGCACCCGTGTCGCCGCCACCGATGACGACCACGTCCAGGCCCGCGGCGTCGAACGGCGACTTTTCCAGCTCGCCCGAAGCAACGCGGTTGGCCGGCGGGAGGAACTCCATGGCCTGGTGGATGCCGGCCAGCTCCCGGCCGGGGATCGGCAGGTCGCGCCAGTCGGTCGCGCCACCGGCGAGCACCACGGCGTCGTACGAAGCAGTCAGCTCCGCGGCGGTGAGGTCGACGCCGACGTTCACCGACGTCCGGAACTCCGTGCCCTCGGCCTCCATCTGCGCCAGGCGCCGGTCGAGGCGGGACTTCTCCATCTTGAACTCGGGGATGCCGTAGCGCAGCAGCCCGCCGATCTTGTCGGCCCGCTCGAGGACCACGACGCTGTGGCCCGCGCGCGTCAGCTGCTGCGCCGCGGCAAGACCCGACGGGCCGGAGCCGACGACCGCGACCTTTTTCCCGGTCTTCGTGGTCGGCGGCTGCGGTGTCACCCAGCCCTCGTCGAAAGCGCGGTCGACGATGGAGATCTCGACCCGCTTGATCGTCACCGGGTCGTCGTTGATCCCGAGCACGCACGCGGTTTCGCACGGGGCGGGGCACAACGTCCCGGTGAACTCCGGGAAGTTGTTCGTCGCGTGCAGCCGCTCGATCGCCTGCTGCCAGTCTTCGCGCCAGGTCAGCGTGTTCCACTCGGGGATGAGGTTCCCGAGCGGGCAGCCCTGGTGGCAGAACGGGATGCCGCAGTCCATGCAGCGGCCGGCCTGCTTCTGCAGCTTCGTCGTGGCGAAGTCTTCGTAGACCTCGCGCCAGTCCATCAGCCGGAGGTCGACCGGACGCCGCTTCGGCTCTTCGCGGGTGGTGGTCAGAAAGCCCTTGGGGTCAGCCATGTGCGGCCTCCATGATCGCCTCGTTCACGTCGCGCCCGTCCCGCTCGGCCTGCACCTGGGCGGCGAGCACGCGCTTGTAGTCCTTCGGCATGACCTTCCCGAAGCGGTCGACGCCCGCGTCCCAGTCGGCCAGCAGTTCCCGCGCGACCGCGGATTCCGTTTCGTTGTAGTGCTTTTCCAGCGTTTCCCGGAGGAAGTCCGCGTCCTCGGAGTCGAGCGGGTCGATGTCGACCATCTCCGGGTTGACGCGGTGCGCGGGCAGGTCGAGCACGTAGGCGATGCCGCCGGACATGCCGGCCGCGAAGTTGCGCCCGATCGGGCCGAGCACGACCATCCGGCCGCCGGTCATGTACTCGCCGCCGTGGTCGCCGACGCCTTCGACGACGGCCAGCGCGCCGGAGTTGCGCACGCAGAACCGCTCGCCGACCTTGCCGCGGATGAAGATCTCGCCGCTGGTGGCGCCGTAGGCGATCACGTTGCCGGCGATGATGTGGTCCTCGGCGGCGATCCGCGCCTCCTTCGGCGGCCGCACGATCAGCCGGCCGCCGGAGAGGCCCTTGCCGACGTAGTCGTTGCCGTCGCCGTACAGCCGCAGCGTGATGCCCTTCGGCACGAACGCGCCGAACGACTGGCCCGCGGTGCCGGTGAAGGTGACGTCGATGGTGTCGTCGGGCAGGCCTTCGCCGCCCCACCGCTTCGTCAGCTCCGAGCCGAGCATGGTGCCGACGGTCCGGTTCACGTTGCGGACGGGCAGTTCCAGCCGCACCTTGTCGCCCGAGTTCAGGGCGCCCTCGGCGAGCTGGATCAGCGTGTTGTCGAGCGCCTTCTCCAGCCCGTGGTCCTGCTTGGTCTGCTGGAGCCGCAGGCCCGCCGGGGCGACGTCGGGCACGTAAAAGATCGGCGACAGGTCCAGCCCGGCCGCCTTCCAGTGGTCGATCGCCTTGCGCTTGTCGAGGAACTCGGCGTGCCCGACCGCCTCGGCGATCGACCGGAAGCCCAGCTCCGCCAGGTACTCGCGGACCTCCTGGGCGATGAACTCGAAGAAGTTGACGACGTACTCGGCCTTGCCGCTGAACTTCTCGCGCAGCTTCGGGTTCTGCGTCGCGACGCCCACCGGGCAGGTGTCGAGGTGGCAGACGCGCATCATGATGCAGCCCGACACCACCAGCGGCGCGGTCGCGAAGCCGAACTCCTCGGCGCCGAGCAGCGCCGCGATGATCACGTCGCGGCCGGTCTTGAGCTGGCCGTCGGTCTGCACCACGATCCGGTCGCGCAGCCGGTTGGCCAGCAGCGTCTGCTGCGTCTCGGCCAGGCCGAGCTCCCACGGACCGCCGGCGTGCTTGATGGACGACAGCGGCGATGCGCCCGTCCCGCCGTCGTGGCCCGAGATGAGCACGACGTCGGCGTGCGCCTTGGACACGCCCGCCGCGACCGTGCCGACGCCGACCTCGGACACGAGCTTCACGTGGATGCGCGCGTTCGGGTTGGCGTTCTTCAGGTCGTGGATCAGCTGCGCCAGGTCCTCGATCGAGTAGATGTCGTGGTGCGGCGGCGGGGAGATCAACCCCACGCCCGGCGTCGAGAACCGCGTCTTCGCGATCCACGGGTACACCTTCGCGCCGGGCAGCTGCCCGCCTTCGCCGGGCTTCGCGCCCTGCGCCATCTTGATCTGGATGTCGTCGGCGTTGACGAGGTACTCGCTCGTGACGCCGAACCGGCCGGACGCGACCTGCTTCACGGCGCTACGCCGTTCCGGGTCGTACAGCCGCTCCGCGTCTTCGCCACCTTCGCCGGTGTTGGACTTCCCGCCGAGGCGGTTCATCGCGATGGCGAGGGTCTGGTGCATCTCCATGGAGATCGAGCCGTAGGAGATCGCGCCGGTGGCGAACCGCTTGACGATCTCCGAAACCGGTTCGACCTCCTCGATCGGCACCGGCGCCCGCTTGCCGTACTTGAAGTCGAACAGCCCGCGCAGCGTCAGCAGCTTCTCGGCCTGGTCGTCGACGGCCTTCGTGTACTCCTTGAAGATCTCGTACTTGCCCGACCGCGTGGAGTGCTGGAGCTTGAACACCGTCTGCGGGTTGAACAGGTGCGGCTCGCCTTCGCGGCGCCACTGGTAATCCGCGCCGGTCTCCAGCTCGCGGTGGGCGGGCCGGACGCCGTCGGCCGGGAACGCGTACGCGTGCCGCTTCGCGACCTCGTCGGCGAGCGTCTCGAAGCCGACCCCGCCGAGGCGGGACGTCGTGCCGGTGAAGCAGTTTTCGATGACCTCTTCGCCGAGCCCGATCGCTTCGAAGATCTGCGCGCCGGTGTAGGACGCGACGGTCGAAACGCCCATCTTGGACATCGTCTTGCGGACGCCCTTGCCGAGCGCCTTGATCAGGTTCTGCGTCGCCTGCTTCGGCGTCACGCCGGGGATCAGGCCCTGGTGGGCCATTTCCTCGACGGTCGCCATCGCCAGGTACGGGTTCACCGCGGCGACGCCGTAGCCGATCAGCAGCGCGATGTGGTGCACCTCGCGCGCGTCGCCGGCCTCGACGATGAGACCGACCTGGGTGCGCGTCTTCTCGCGGACGAGGTGGTGGTGCACCGCACCGGTCAGCAGCAGCGAGGGGATCGGCGCGTGGTTCTCGTCGACGCCGCGGTCGGACAGCACGATCAGCCGGGCGCCGTCCTCGATCGCCTCCGAAACCTCGGCGCGGATCTCGTCCAGCCGCTTGATCAGCGCCTCGCCGCCGCCGTGCACGTTGTACCGGCCGAGCACGGTGACCGCCTGGAACTCCGGCAGGTCGCCGTCGTCGTTGACGTGCACCAGCTTGGCGAGCTGGTCGTTGTCGAGCACCGGGAACGGCAGCGCGATCCGGCGGCAGCTCGCGGCGTCGCCGACCAGGAGGTTCGGCTCGGCGCCGATCTGCGTGCCGAGGGCGGTGACGAGCTCCTCGCGAATGGCGTCCAGCGGCGGGTTCGTCACCTGGGCGAACAGCTGGATGAAGTAGTCGAAGATCAGCCGCGGGCGGCTGGAGAGCGTCGCGATCGGCGAGTCGTTGCCCATCGAGCCGATCGGCTCCGCGCCGGTGCGGGCCATCGGCTCGAGGATGGCTTCGAGCTCTTCCTCGGTGTAGCCGAACGCCTGCTGGCGGCGGACGAGCGCGGCGTGCAGCGGGATCTCGCGGTCGCGCTCGGGCAGGTCTTCCAGCTGCAGGAGGCCGGCCTCGACCCACTCGTCGTACGGGTGGGCGGTGGCCAGTTCGGTTTTGACCTCTTCGTCCTCGATGATCCGGCCTTCGACGGTGTCCACGAGGAACATCCGGCCGGGTTCGAGACGGCCCTTCCGGACGATCGTCGCCGGGTCGATGTCGAGCACGCCGACCTCGGAAGCGAGCACGACGAGGCCGTCGTCGGTCACCCAGTAGCGGCCGGGGCGCAGGCCGTTGCGGTCGAGGACCGCCCCGATCTGCGAGCCGTCGGTGAAGGCGACCAGCGCCGGCCCGTCCCACGGCTCCATCAGCGTCGAGTGGAACTCGTAGAACGCGCGCCGCGCGGGGTCCATCTCCTGGTGGTTCTCCCAGGCCTCCGGGATCATCATCAGGACGGCGTGGGGCAGCGAGCGGCCGCCGAGGTGCAGCAGCTCCAGGACCTCGTCGAAGCTCGCCGAGTCGCTGGCGCCGCGGGTGATCACCGGGTAGACGCGCTTGAGGTCGCCCGGGATCAGGTCGGTCTCCAGCAGCGCCTCGCGGGCGTCCATCCAGTTGCGGTTGCCGCGCAGGGTGTTGATCTCGCCGTTGTGCGCCACGTACCGGTACGGGTGGGCCAGCGGCCAGGACGGGAAGGTGTTGGTGGAGAAGCGGGAGTGCACCAGCCCGATGGCGCTGGTGACGCGCTCGTCGGTCAGGTCGGCGAAGAACCGCTCGACCTGCGGCTCGGTGAGCATTCCTTTGTAGACGATCGTGCGTGACGACAGCGACGGGAAGTAGACGTCGTCCTCGACGAGCTCGTGCTCCGCGCGCTTGCGGACGCAGAACGCGCTGCGCTCGATGTGCAGCGGGTCCGAATGCTCCGGCTTCGGGCGGCGCGCGGCGAGGAACAGCTGCGTGAAGTGCGGCATGGTCTCGGCCGCGGTCGGCCCGCAGTGCTCGGTGTGCACCGGCAGCTCGCGCCAGCCGAGGACGCGCATGTCCTCCTCGGCGGCGATGCGCTCGATGGTCGTCATGGCCCGGCCGCGGCGCTTTTCGTCCTGCGGCAGGAAAGCCGTGCCGACGGCGTAGGTACCCGGCTCGGGGAGCTCGAAGTCCACGACCGCGCGGTAGAACTCGTCCGGGATCTGGATCAGCAGGCCGGCGCCGTCGCCGGTGTCCGGTTCGGCGCCACGAGCCCCGCGGTGTTCCAGGTTGCGCAACGCGACCAGGGCCTTGGCGACGATCGCATGATCTCGGCGCCCGGTCAGGTCGGCGACGAAGGCGACACCGCAGGCATCGTGTTCGTAGTCGCTCCGGTAGAGGCCCGCGGCCTCGGCGTTGCTGAGCTGCTCCCCGGACGGGGGCAGGGAACTGGCACGGTGGGTCACGGCTGGCCGCCTCCCAAGGCGTTGGCGCGACCGGTACTCACTCCATCGGGTGGTTCGAGCTGAACCGGTTAACGAAGTGGTCCGGGACCGCGATGGTCAGTCGAGAACAGTGGCTGTTGTCGGCGTTGGTCACAGTGCAAGATGCCGCGAAGGATCGGCCGGGCTGCGAGCCCGGAAAGCGGTCATCTGGGAGGCCGCACAACACTGGGCAGCCGAACATGTCGGGTGCTGCGAGCGCGCACAGGCCGGCCACTGTGGTGGGGGCCGTCCGGAGCGCGCGGTGTTACTCCCGGGTTCGCCGGGTCTTATGACGATAGTGTGAATTCGCTGTTATCGACATACGTCGTTGCGCCCGGGTGGGAAATGCCACGCTTGCGTTGACGGCGCCCAGGGTAGTCCCATATGCCGGGCTGACTCTCCCGCAGAGCGGGCGAATATGCTCTTGACCTGCGGAAACTTCCGTCCGAAGTGGTCTGGGGCGGCCGGTGCACCCCTGGTCAGGGGTGGCAAGCTGGGTGCATGGCGGACTGGCCCGATGACTGATCGTTATCTCTCCGTGGCTCGGACGGGCGTCCACGAGATCGAGATCAAGCGCTCCCGGTTCCTCTGCGCGCTCGCTCCGGTGACGTCGGAAGAGGCCGCGCGCGAGTTCATCGCGGCCCGCCGCCGCGCGGATCCGGGTGCGCGGCACCACTGTCATGCCTTCGTTTTGGGCCCGGATGGGCGAACCCGGCGGTCCAGTGACGACGGTGAGCCGGCGGGTACCGCGGGCGCGCCGATGCTGGAAGTGCTGCGCCGCCGCGAGCTGACCGACACGGTCGCCGTGGTGACGCGGTACTTCGGGGGAGTCTTGCTGGGGGCGGGTGGGTTGATCCGCGCGTACGGTCAGTCCGTTTCGGACGCTCTGGAAGTTGTTGGTGTACTAGAACACCGGCGACTCGGCCTGGTCGAGGTGTCGGTGCGCTACGACCGGGCGGGCCGGCTGGAGAACGACCTGCGCGCGTCGCCGCACCTCCTCCACGCGACCCGCTTCGACGAACTGGCTCGCTTCGAGGTCGGCCTCGCCCCGGGCGAAGGGGAGGCGTTCGCGAGCTGGCTGGCGGACCTGACGAACGGCGAAGCGACCACGACCCCGCTCGGCGACCACTGGGTCCAGGTCCCGTGACCCGGGCCATAACTCGCGTGACTGAACCCGGAACTCGCGTGATCGAGCACGTGACTCGCGTGATTGGGGCCGGAACTCGCGAGTTACGGCCCCAATCACGCGAGTTCCGGCTCTGATCACACGAGTTACGGCCCCAATCACGCGGGATCCGGCTCGGGGCCGAGTGGTCCACCGGGCCTGAGTGGTCCGGTCGCGGGAATCGGTTGGCGCGCAACGAACTTTCGGCGCTTCCGCGGACGGGCCCTTCCGTGGCACCATGTCCTGCCACCGAGTTCCGGTACCACTTCGATCCCCCTGAACGTTGACGACGCGGCTCGAGCCACGCTGACAACGTTGTCACCACTCGTTCTGCTTGCCCGACAACGATGTCGCCCGGCGGAAGCGTGCGACAAGGAGAGGAAGGGTCATGTCCAGACCACTGGTCAGACGGGTGTGCGCGGCAGTGCTCGCCGCGGTCCTGCCGACAGCGGGGCTTGCGGCCCCGGCCGCCGGGGCCGCGACGCTCGCCCTCACGCAGTACGTGAATCCCTTCATCGGCACCGACAACAGCAACTCGCCCAACCCGGTGCCCGGCGGTGCCGGCGGCAGCACGTACCCGGGTGCGGTCGTTCCTTTCGGCATGGTGCAGTTCAGCCCGGACACCCCGACCGCATCCCCGTCCGGTTACCGGTACAGCGACAGCAGCATCGAGGAATTCAGCCTCACCCACTTCAACGGCGCCGGCTGCGCCAACAACGAAGACCTCGGCCTGCTGCCGATCACCGGCGCGATCGGGACCTCGCCGGGCACCGGCTGGACCGGGTACGCGGGCCACTACAGCAAGGCGAACGAGTCGGCCGCGCCCGGCTACTACAAGAACAAGCTCGACACCTACAACACGACCGTCGAGCTGTCCGCCACCCAGCGTTCCGGCTTCATGAAGCTGACCTACCCGAACACGACGTCCGCGCGGCTGCTCGTGAACACCGGCCGCAGCGCCACCGGCAGCCGCAGCGGGTCGATCAGCATCAGCGGCAGCCAGCTCACCGGTTCGGTCACCGGCGGCGGCTTCTGCGGCTCGTCCAAGACCTACCAGATCTTCTACGTCATCCAGTTCGACCGCGCGCCCAGCGGGTTCGGCACCTGGCTCGGCGGCACCGTGAACGCCGGTTCCGCGAGCACCAGCGGCACGAACTCCGGCGGGTACGTCACCTTCGACACTTCGAGCAACACGACGGTGCAGGCGAAGGTCGGCATTTCGTTCGTCAGCCTGGCCAACGCGCAGGCGAACCTCGCCGCCGAGAACCCCGGCTTCGACTTCGCCGGGATCCGGGCCGCGGCCGACACGAGCTGGAACACCGTCCTCAACCGCGTCCAGGTGACCGGTGGCGCCGCCGCGGACCTGCAGAAGTTCTACACGGCGCTGTACCACGTCTTCCAGAACCCGAACATCGCCAGCGACACGAACGGCCAGTACCGCGGGTTCGACCAGGCGGTGCACACCGCGTCCCACACCGTCTACCAGAACTACTCCGGCTGGGACATCTACCGGTCGTGGGCCGCGCTGATCGGGCTCGTCGCACCCGACGAGGCGAGCGACATCGCGAAGTCGATGGTCCTGGACGGCCAGCAGGGCGGGTTGCTGCCCAAGTGGTCGCACAACAGCAACGAGCACTTCGTGATGACCGGTGATCCCGGGCCGATCATCGTCGGCAGCATGTACGCCTTCGGGGTCCGCGGCTTCGACACCGCCGCGGCGCTGACGCTGATGGACAAGAGCGCGAGCGGCGGCACCACGCAGGGACAGGCGATCCGCGGCCGGGAAAGCGGCTACCTCAGCCGGCACTACGTCTACGAGGACCCGTCGGACTCGCTCGAGTACTCGGCGTCCGACTTCGCGGTGGCGCAGTTCGCGAAGGCGGTGGGTGACACCACGAAGTACACCACCTACATGCAGCGCGCCCAGTGGTGGCAGAACGTGTTCGGCACCGACTCCGGCTACATCCAGCCGCGGGGCAGTGACGGGAACTGGGCGTGGCCGGTCGTGCCGTCGAGCAACAGCGGCTACACCGAAGGCAACCCCTCGCAGTACACCTGGATGGTGCCCTACAACTACCAGGGCGTGATCAACCTGATGGGCGGCCGCCAGACCGCCGTGCAGCGGCTGGACCACCACTTCACCCAGCTCAACGGCGGCCTGACCCAGCCGTACTTCTACATCGGCAACGAGCCGGAGCACGGCGTGCCGTGGGCGTACAACTACGCCGCCCACCCGCAGGGCACCAGCTCCGCGGTGCGGCGCGTGATGAACGAGTCGTTCACCACCGGCGCGGGTGGCTTGCCCGGCAACGACGACCTCGGCGCCACCTCGGCGTGGTACGTCTTCGCCGCGCTGGGGATGTACCCGGCGACACCGGGCGCCGACGTCCTCGCCCTGCACGGCCCGCTGTTCCCGTCGGCCTCGATCATCCGGCCGAGCGGGACGATCCGGATCACCGGCACCGGGGCGGGTCAGGGCGCCCAGTACGTGCAGAACGTGAGCGTCAACGGCGTCTCGACGACGAAGTCGTGGATCCGCTACGGCGACATCGCGGGCGCGTCCACGCTGAGTTACACGATGGGCTCGTCGCCGAGCGGCTGGGGCACGAATGTTTCCGACGTCCCGCCGTCGTACAACGACGGGTTCACCCCGCCACCCGCAGCGCCGGAGCTCGGGACGAACCTGGCGCTGGGCAAGGCGGCCTCGGGCTCGGCGGCGTGCAACTCGGCCGAGACCGCGGACAAGGCCGTCGACGGCAGCCTGGCGAACAACAGCAAGTTCTGCACCGCCGCCGCGACGAAGTACCTGCAGGTCGACCTCGGGTCGGCGCAGAACGTGTCGGCGTTCGTGGTCAAGCACGCCGGCCTCGGCGGGGAGACCACGGGCTGGAACACCGGCGCGTTCACGATCCAGACGTCGGCCGACGGCTCGACGTGGACGACGGTCGCCACCGTGACCGGGTCCCGGGCCAGCCGTACGTATCACCCGATCACGACCCGCTCGGCCCGGTACGTGAAGCTGAACGTCACCACGCCGGCCAATGACGGCAACGGTGCGTCGAGGATCTACGAGTTCGAGGTCTACCGCTGACCCGGTGGCTCGTGAGCGCCGGACGCGGCGCTCGCGAGCCACTCTTCGCGGGTGATCGCGTACTCCACGTCACCTTGCTCGCTGCCCGGGGCGCGTTCGTGCTCCGGGAACTCCTCGAAGTACGTCCGGACGAGCTTCATCCCCAGCTTTTCCATCACCCGCCACGAGCGCTCGTTCACCGCCATGGTCGACGCGGTCACGCGCCGGACCCCCAGCTCGGTGAAGCCCTTGGTGAGCAGGGCCGCCGAGCCTTCGGTGCCGTAGCCCTTGCCCCACGCCTTCCGGTGCAGCCGGTAGCCGAGCTCGGGCTCGTCCGGCCGGTCGTCCGGGCGCGGGCGGAAATGGAACCACCCCAGGAAGTCGCCGGTGCTCTTTTCGATCGCCGCCCAGAACCCGTAACCGGGGAAACGCTCGTAGTAACCGAGGAAGGCGGGGAGATCCAGCGTGACGATCTCGGTGCGGTCCGCCGGCCGTCCCCCATTGAGGTACTTCATCACGGCCGGGTCGTCGTAGAGCTCGAAGAGCGCATCGGCGTCGTTCTCGGTGAACCGGCGGAGGATCAGCCGCTCGGTTTCGAGGAAAACGTGCATCAGGTGATGCTGTCAGTGACCCCAGTCGGTGGCAATGCGTTTACGCCGCGGCGGCGAAGACCTCGCCCAGTGCCCGCGAGCCGGCCTCGGTGAGCAGCGCGGGCACGCGCTCGCCGCACTTGCCGGGGCGTGCGGGCGCGATCAGGCCGAGCCGCGCGAGCCGGTGCACGGTGGACTGGTCGCAGCAGCTCAGGCCGTCGATGAAGAGGTCGGGCTCGCAGCTGCAGCTGATCTCGGCGTGGCCCCCGGCCACGGCTCTCAACGTGGCCCGCTCACGATGGTTCAATGCGGTGATCATGGCGGCGCCTCCTTCCCGTCGTGCTCATTAGACGCCCCGCCACCGACAGTTTCCGCCTTTCAGCGTGCGAACCCGGGTATTTCGGGGGTGCACGTAAGGGTGGCGTGTCGTGCCGCTCCGGGGTAGCTCCCGGATACCCCTAGACGAGTAATGCGTAAGTCTGGGTGGTGACCGGAGACGGGCGAAGGGTGTCCAAGATCAGTTTGTGACGACCGACCTGAACACCCTTCTCAC